>JAHFLI010000037.1 GCA_023255615.1 Candidatus Woesearchaeota archaeon | reverse complement strand
TGCGAAGGTGATGTTAGGAAATTAGAAAATCTACTCCAGAGTTGCGCAGCGATTGATAAAAAAATAACTGAGCAGATGATCTTTTCTCTTGCAACCGTAACAAATCCCAAGGAAATTAACAAGATTTTAACGCTCGCCCTCCAAAACAAATTCCTTGAGGCACGATCATTATTACTTGACGTTATGTTGAATTACGGTTTTTCCGGATTGGATATCATAAAACATATTCACAAAGAAATTCTTTCTTTAGATCTTCCTGACCGAAAAAAAATGGAATTGATTGAGAAAACAGGAGAAGTTGAATTCAGATTAACGGAAGGTTCTGATGAGTATGTTCAGTTAGAATCTCTTCTTGCATCGTTTGCATTGGCGGGAGAAAAAAAGTAATATAAAAAAAGAATTTGGCTTAATCTCCTGAATGCTTTACTAACACATCAGCTGCAACAGTATCTTGGTAATCGTAATCGAGGTTAATGACGACTACCTTCTCGAAATCCGTTCGATCACCGCTTAAATCCTGGGTGCATCGGATGGTTCTCTTGCCGCTGTGCAAGCTAACATAACCGCTTGTTGCGGTTCCTTCATCCAAACCCGAGCAACTCAAGCCTTGAATACCGGAATCAACGCTCACCTTTACTTTATCTTCATTTGCTCGTGCAGAGTCATCACAATGCTGACCGAGCTTGAAGACAGAACCAGTGCCAATGTGTTCAACGCTGAAGATGTAGGACACTTTATCTTTTCCGCTTGCCTGTTCTTTGAATGAGGTTACTGCAACAGGAGCGCCCGAGTTATATGCCTTTTTTTCTTCGCTTACGATACAGACATCTTTGTTGGTTGTATCCAGAAGATCTTGTTTGATGCATGCTTTTGCGTTTACAATCGTTTCATATTTATAACAGACGTCAGCGTGCACGGTAAAAGGGGTATTGCCGCTTAATTGTCCTTGATGATTAAGATTATCAAAAGTTACAAATGTTTCTGTTCCTTCAATAATGGCACCGTCAGGATCTTTCTTTGTTGCTTCGAGATCATCATCGGGATTTTTAGCAAAATCAGCGGCTGTTTTTCCAAATTGAGTAGGATCAATGCCAGAAATCTTAACCTGAACATCATTCTTTGAGACAAAGGCTTCTCCAACATTTTTCAAGTCAACTTCGACATCGAACGGAAAGTCACCGCCATCGAAGACTTCTTTTGGAGGTGCAGAATCGACAAATGTTTCATCCAAGCCAATAACACCGCCAATAAATGGGGTCGTCACATCAGACCCTGGAGGTTTACTGCTTGATGTACAACCGGCAGCAATCAGTATGAGCGCGACGAGTAGAACCAACGATATCCTCTTATTCATAGTCTTCCTCCTTTTTTAAATCTGGATAGCTTCTAGTATTTTAATATTTCTAAATTGGGATTCTGCATAGCCATAACTTAAGGTAACAGTCAATGGTGTTGTATATGCCTGAGCCGACCCTATGGATGCCATGGATACTGTGCATTGGAAATGTCCAACCCCCTGATAGAGATCAACAGCTTCCCCAATGTCCGGCTTGCATTTGTCGACGGTCTGATCACCTAATCTGACATCTTCAATGTAGACTTTGTTTAAATCTCTCCAATCATATCCTTCATTAGGATTCTGATCGATTAGATCTTTTTCAATCACCTGACCAATACCGAAATTTTGAATATCAAATTTGAAGATCATTTGAGTTGATGTTTGAACCTGCTGCACTCCTGTTACTCCAACGGGACCGCCTTGGGCTGCAACAGGGTATGATTTTTGAAAGTCAGGTAAACTACATACTTTATCTTTGACGTTTATGCTTCGTGGTTGCGGATCAACGCAAATAGTAGGGGAAGCAATCGTTTTGTAGAGATATGTTAAATAGAAAATCAGTTGGGGCTGATAGGATGTCGTGCCTGTTGGTAAATCTCCAACGCTGATCAGTAAATCCTCCACGGTAACACCTCCTTGTGCATTGAAGGCTGTTTTTCCTTCCAACACTTCTGGATCGAGCTGTTTCCACACATCACCTTGGTCGAAATGAGCTCCGACAATATTGGGGTCATAGCCACCAATCCAAATATATCCAGTAAAATAACTCAACTCATCAAACTGAGGAAAGGCTCCTTTGTTTTCTATTTGGACCGGAATTCTGACGTCGACATCATTTTCATAGATTTGCAAAGGAACTCCATTAGGAAAACTCAGAACAAGTCCCTGAGTACCGGTACGATAATCAATGCTGGGCTTCTGATTTGCATTTTTACTGCAGCTTACAAGGAGAATTGCTATCACGAGAAGGATGATTATATGCGTTTTTCTCATTGATGGTGCTTTTTGTCGGGACATCTTATAAACTTTATGATGCTGAGATCTTTTTGACGGTTATAGGGAATGATAACGAGGTTTGATAACCATAATCAAGAGCGATGTTCAGCGGAGACATAAATGCTCCTTTTTCAACAGGAATTCCTTCTGGATAGCTGCAGATAACATAAACATCCTTTTGGTTCATATCCAGTAATATATCCTTCTTTCCATCATCTGTCGGATCACAATCTAATTGAACTCCTCTCGATAACTCTGCGTGAACCAGAACATGATCAGATAGGGTATCCACCTCATCTTGATTGAGGGGTTCTAGATTACAAGGATATAATGGGTGATTTGGATTAAATACGATTCCTCCACCAACGTTTTGGATGGTTATTTTAAATTGAGGGATCACCATATTGGCATCCGCAGAGGGAATCATTTTGACTTCAACGTTGGTGACGCTGACTGGAGCTCCTTGACCATTTCCATCTGCAACGTCTTGGACTTCACAGGCTTTTTTCCCTTGACGAATTCCTAATGGATCTGTGTCAATACAGATGACGGGAGTTGCACGAGATTGATAATGATAACACGCATTCACAGAAATGGTGGCCGTTTGAGATTCTGTTGCTAAAATTGCTCCCGTTTTCATCCGAATTCCTATTGCATCTTGACCGCCGGCAACATTCAGTTCTGATCTCCCGGGAAGTTGAAACTGAAATTTGGAATTGTCGAGAGGAAGAATATTATCGCTTTTGGTATTGACGTCTGCTGCCTCAATGAAAGAAGGATTAGGATAATTAATATCAAGAACGCCGTCTTGAATATCATACGCTCCTTTATTCGCTAATTCGAGCACAACATAAAAGGCGCTGTTTTCAAACACTTCGGGAGGTGGATTTCCTTTCCCGAATGATACAACTAATCCGTCAGTTCCTTGATAAACATCTTCGCTTGAAATAGTTGGTCCATTGCTGGAGCATCCGATAATGATTATTGCGATGATACATACAAAAATTATTTTTTTCATGGTGTTTGTTTTACCTGTTTAGATTTTATAGTAATTGACGCTACTTTTTGTTTGCCTTGATGATTGGGGTAGCTCGACAAATCGTCCGGTATTGCAATACAAGTGTATGATTGTCCTGGGGTGACATAATCAACAGGAAGAACGACATCACATGATGGATTGCATGGCTTAAAGTTTTGAATCATATCCGTTCCACCGAATCGGTACCAGACACCAAAGGCATCGTTGTCTGCGTCTTCCACCGTTATGCTGCAGGTGACATCTTTCCCTTCTTCTGCATCTTTGATCTTGATAGTTTTTATTTCAGGAATCGCATTTTCAATGGTTTTTTTTACTGATCCGGTGAATTCATAATATTCTGAAACATCGTCAGTGACTCCAATTACTTTTTCAAATTCGGTCGTTACTACATCACGGTTTGCCTTTGCATGAACAGTGCATCCAATTGTACTCCCTCTTTTTTGTATTGGGATGATCTCTTCGCATGATCTTTTTCCATTATCACAATTATAGTGGGAATTTGCAGTTGGTTCTTCATCAATCGTCATCTGCATTTGCAATGATGCTTCATCGATAGGAAATTGTGAATGAGAAAGACGACAATGTATTTCATCCTTTGCGGTTGGATTTGACGGTGTTAACTGTAAAAAAAATCCTTTTGGCGTCTTCACATTTATTGGGATATCTTGCGTTAATTTATACTCATAATACACAATTGCACGCATAAATGTTGTTTTTGCTGCCTTGTTTTCCATTATTGTTTCATATTCTCCTGCTTCAACAATTAATGGACAATCGATCGTGATATATTTTTCGACATCGAATTGTAATTTTTTTATTTCATCCTGAGTAAGTTGGTATCCTTCATATCCATTGATGCCATTTTCATTTTTGAGCGCATCATCGGGATCATCTCCGTCATAGGGCTCGTATTTTGTGCAACTTTCATCAGGATGAATTCCCAATGGCAGATAGAGCAATACTTTTCTTACTTCTTTGACGTTGCCTTCACCCATGTTATCAATAGTTATTCCACTGATAAATTTAGTTTCTTCTTCTGGGGAAATTGCAAGAGGATCGACTCCTGCGCCCATGTTTAACTGGATTGGGCCTTTTGATGATACTGATTGTGGATTAAGATCAGTGATCCCTATCCCCGATAAACGAGAAAGATATTCGGCGTCGTTGAGATTGCGGTATGAATCAAGGAGGTGGGTATTAATAAAACTCATTTTAACATATGATTTGGTCACAAAATTAAATTCCGCCGAAATCGTTACTGTACCAGATCCTTGCTCTGTTATTCCTTCCGGAAATTCGCATAATACTATTTTCTGATCTCGTTTTGATACCATAAGATCAAAATCAGTATGCTCATCTCCTGCATCAGCAACATTATCTGGTTGAATGTTTCCAGAGACTGGTTGATCTTTTATTTTGGCATAGCAATCAAGATTAATGGCAATTGCGTCCTCATTCTCAAAATTTCTTGCAGATAATGTTCCTTTAATGGCAAGGGGTGAGTTGACGAGAACTTCTGCATTTGACGTTTTAAAATTATTCAAATAAATTCCTAGTGGTTCTTTCGACGTTTGCTCCACAACTCCATTGTAATATCCGCCGGATGCTGTTTCGACGGTATTAATGTAACTCTGTCGAATATTTTTAACCATTTCACCATAAGAAGTTTTAATTGCATCCCACCCTGCAGAAAAACTTACAGTTGGACGATAGGCATCGAAGATTTGTGGCAGTTGAGTGGACGCGAAGGCATTGGAAACAAAAGGCATTAAAATAATAAATAGCATCACAAGAAAGATAACGAAAATAAAGTTCCTAAATCCTCTTGAAAAGATCGGTTGGGACTCAAACAACGCAACCCAGGAAAAAGGAAGACTGAGAGTCATTAAAATAGACAAGGCGAGTGACGAAACGCCGAGCTGTGTTTGAAAAAAACCAAATAAAAGAGGGAGTCCAAGAGAAAAGAGAAAAAGGCCGATCATCATCCCTAAAAATTTTTCCTTGTTCTTTGCAGAACTCCAGAGCAACATCGTTACAACAAACGTAAGAAAAAGATAACCAACAAATCTCATAGTAGTTGGGTACTGAAATCCGGAATAAATGTCAATGAAAAGGATAGGAGCACAAACAAGCCAAAAAATCATTGCAGACCCTGCACTTACTTCCGTTTTTTCGAATGGGTACTTTGTCCCTTTTAACATTCTTTTATAAAACGCTTCCTGTTCCTTCTGAGCATCAATTTCTGTCCGAACAAGATTTTGCGATCCTTGATTTGCTTCCGGAGGACTTGGTGGCGGTTGCTTTGCTGCTAGAATTTTTGCTACTTCACGTCTCTCGTCTTCTCGAAGAGCTTTCTCCCAATCTTCTGCAAATCTTTCACTCTCGCGTCGCTTTATTTCAGCTTCGGTCTCCCCCTCAGTTTTACCTTCTAAAAACAGAAGCATGTCCTTTCTCCGAGGATACAGAATTCATAATTAGTCCTCTTTTGAGAGGACGACGCGCAACTCTACAATATTGACTCGTGTCTTTGGTCGAATTTCAATATAATTATTTCCGTCCTCGATCCAACTGGTAATCTTTCGTGAATACTGTGGCTTTCTTTGATTCACATTCGTTAAATGGCCGTTGATATTGAGATCGAGAATCTTATCTTCATTGTCATCAACAAATTCTAATTGGACAAAAGACTCCAAAGTGAGGTTTTTGATGTCGCTGAATTTTGATTCGTTGACTTCAAAATAAAAGACGGGGAAAATCTGATCTTTCAATGTCGTCTTGACTTGAATTTGATCCATGAGATATGAACCTTTGCTCGTTGTAAAGTCAAGAGTATTCTCTCCCACATCAATAAGTCCTGGATTAAATTCGACTTTATTGAGAGAACCACAATCAGGAACACCGTTGAACAATGATCTTTTATTGAGTTTGATATCCAGTGTGCCAACGTTTGCTGGATTGCAATCAGGATTAAATCGAAGTGTTGATTTGTCGATATTATCAATCTCTTTTTCCGTTGCGAAAAAGACAGTGTTCGATGATTCTTTGCTGGTGTCAGTAACTTCACCGGTGATCATCAGCGTGTCGATTTGATATTGATTTGTCGTCCAGAATTGCCATCCAACACCGGAGACAGAAAAGACAAGAACATTCTCTTTGAGTACATCTGATTTTGATAGCGCGATCGGTGTTTGCTGACCAGCTCCTAAATCTCCGTCGAAAATAGGATTTCCGTTGAGAGAGATATGCAATGTTCCTTGTGCTTTCAGGATACTAAATGAGAGCAGAACATTATTCGTTAATTCTAAATCATCCACGACAAAGCGTACTTCGCGCGATTGAAAATCAAAAATTCCATTGCGAACTTGGAACGCGGGAGATTTTTTCAATACATCAGCACCCGATGTGCGAAATAACGTAAACGAAGGAATATCGTGCTCGACTTGATCTAAGTTGCGATCTTCAAGTGTTCCCACTTTTTCCTTGAGGAGTGTGACATTTGTACGACTGCTTGAGCTGGACACCGTCGTTCTCGTGTTTTCATTGAGAATCTTATCTCTATCTGATGGAGGAATTGCAAGAATATAGAGTAGAATCAGCCCGAACAGTATAGCCACCAAGATCGCTGCATTGATTGCTCCCTGCCCTCTTTTTGTCAATTGACCACCTATTGTTCTATCTACGTTGAGATTCTTCATGAATAATTTTATATATAAAGGTTTTCCTTTTCTTTCTATGATTCAAATTCATTCCAATCTCAAAAAAGGAGAGCTCAAGCTCAAACCGGAAAATAAGGACGACTTATGGTGTTTAAGCCAGATTATAGACACGAATGATCTTGTACAGGCGAAATCATTGAGGAAAATCAAAACTGGAAGCGGAGATGATCGCGCTGCTGTTGTCAGAAAGCTGGTTTTTTTGACGTTGCGGGTTGAAAAGGTAGAACTTGATGATCACTTGCGCATTTTGGGAACTGTTGAAGAAGGCACTGACGATGTTCCTAAGGGATCTCACCATTCATTTGCCATTCAAGAACAGGATTCATTGATGATCATTAAAGAAAAATGGCTGAAGTTTCAACTCGAAAAAATAAAAGAAGCAGTTTCAGTAAAAACATCTCCTGTTTTACTCTGCGTATTTGATCGTGAAGAATGCTATCTTGCATTGATGAAGCGACAAGGATATGAAGTCATTGCACATCTTGAAGGTAATGTGCAAAAAAAATCCGTGGAAGGAAGTGGCTCGGGAAATTTTTTTGATGACATTCTCAAAAAAGTTGAGGAAATTATTTCACGTCAGCGTGTTGATTATATTATCATGGCTTCTCCTGCATTCTGGAAAGATGAAATGATGAAACGAGTGAAAGACGATGGCCTCAAGAAAAAAATTATTTTGGCAACATGTTCTTCAGTAGGAGAATCTGCGTTGACAGAAATTCTGCGCAGAAAAGAAATTCAAACAGCGTTGAAAGATGATCGCACAACTCAAGAAACAAATCTTGTCGAAGATTTGTTGACAGCCATTGCAAAAGATGAAAAAGTTTCATATGGAATGAAAGAAGTAAAAACGGCCGTTGATGGTGGAGCAGTTTCGATGCTGCTGGTTACCGACGGATTAATAAAAAAAATGAGAGAACAAAAATCATATGAGAAACTTGAACATCTGATGAAATCAGTCGAACAGATAAAAGGAGAAGTACATTTGATATCAAGTATCCACGAAGCGGGCAGAAAATTAGACGGTCTTGGCGGGATTGGAGCTCTCTTACGATACAATCTTTCTTACTAATCAGAGTCAAAAAAGAATTTTGGAATTGTGCAAAACCTTATATACTTCTTTTGTGTAAGATGGGCTGAGGTGATGTCCATGATGATGGGATGTCGTAAATGTCGATCTTTGGGTGGAGTTTTATTATTGTTGTTTGGTATTGTTTTTTTGCTCCAAAATCTTGGAGTTTGGGACTTTTGGGGAATTCAGTGGTATACGATTCTCTTCTTGATTGTCGGAATGGCTTCCGTCGGTTCATCACAATGCACTGATTGTTGCGCAGTCTACGGCGAATCAAAATCAGGGATGAAGAAGAAATAAATATTCTTCTTTTTTTCTTTTCTTCCCTCTTCTTTTATTTCTATACCTGGATCTTCCCTGGAGAGTCACCACAATCTTTATAAATGGCCTAGTGTTTTTTCATTGAATTCAGCCCGAGTCTCTTCTGAGGCGCTCCTAGGGTTACGCTAGAGGGTTTTCTTGGGTTGTCTTTTTTATGGTAGAACAAAAAGCAGAACAAAAGGAATTCAAGTATCTCGTCAGAATTGCGAATACTGATCTTGATGGAAAAAAATCAATAGGTAATGCGCTCCGCAATATCAAAGGCATCGGCTTTATGATGGCTCATGCGGCATGCACTGTTAGCAATATTGATCCAATGGCAAAGACAGGCGAATTGTCTGAAAAAGATGTTCAAAAGCTTGATGAATTTGTAAGAAATCCTGTCAAGTATAATATTCCTCACTGGATGCTCAATCGGAGACGCGATGTTGAAACGGGAGAAGATAAACATCTTGTTCTTTCAGATCTTCAATTTGCACAGGAAAATGATATCAAGTTGATGAAGAAAATTAAATCCTATAAAGGTATCCGTCATATGATGGGATTACCTGTTCGTGGTCAAAAAACAAAATCTAATTTCAGAAAGAACAAGGGAAAAGCCATGGGAGTAAAGAAGCCGGCAAAATCAGGCGGTAAGACATAATGGGAGATCCAAAAAAACAACGGAAAAAGTATTCGCCGCCAAAACATCCTTGGCAGCGTGCACGAATAGAAGCGGAAGGAGAGTTAACGAAATCTTACGGGCTTCTGAATAAAAAAGAAATTTGGAAAATGAGTGCCATCCTCAAGAACTTTTCCCGTCAAGCAAAGCGATTATCTGCCTTAAAGTCTGCTCAGGCGGAATTGGAGCGATCACATTTATTGAAGAGAGTGCAACGATTAGGATTATTGAGAGAGGATTCAAAGATTGACGACATTCTCACGTTAAACATACATGATATCATGAACAGACGATTACAATCTCTGGTCTATAAAAAGAATATGGCACGATCCCTGCTTCAGGCTCGACAATTTATTGTGCATGAGCACATCTTGATCGGCGAAAAAAAGATTAATTCTCCCTCCTATATTGTTCCTGTTGCGGAAGAAGGTCTTATTACTTTTATTGATGTTTCATCATTAGCAAGCGCTGA
>JAHFLI010000141.1 GCA_023255615.1 Candidatus Woesearchaeota archaeon | reverse complement strand
AATAGGAAGAATACTATTTTCTGGAATCATTATGGCGATTGGTCTTTCATTCGTTCATCCCGCTTCGCATTTCATGACTATCCTAACAATAAGTGGTGGAGCACTTTTTTACGCCATTATGCTTTTTCTACTGCGGGCATTTTCGCCTGAAGAAGTAAACCTTATTCGTTCAGCCAAAGTAACCGTCATCAAGAAGATGCAATCGTTCGTTGAGTGGTAATTGGAGAAACATCCCTGAGTAATCGCATAATCTTTTTAACGCATTCTCCATTACCTCAATTATGTCAAAAATTCAGGTCCATCATGTTGGTTCTCGAGGAGGCTGATCTTTAATCTTCCCGTTGCTGCCTTAAAAGGAGATATTTTTCTCATACTGTATGATGCAGACGTTGAATCAGTACAAAATGATGAAAAGAAATTCAGAAAAAATGAAATTCCCCATCGTTTCGTACCATTGGCATTAAGCAACTCGTCTAAGAAAAAAAAGCTGTATCTGAATCATGATCCGTACACGAGCAGCCTTCATCCATTTAATAAAAAATACGCTGAGTTTAAAACGGTTCATTCTGGAATGAATTATTCCTTTGGAAAAGCATGCGAAGTAAAAGAAAAAAGAACAGTACAATGTACAACTCTCGATGCCTTGTATGGAAAATCTCTCAATCCTCCTGATTTTTTAAGTCTCGATGCACAAGCGTCTGAATATGAAATTCTCGAAGGAGCAGAGAAGTTGCTTCAGTCTTCCATTCTCGGTATTCGCGCAGAAACAGAATTCATTGAGATTTACAAAGGACAGAAAACATTCGATGATCTCTTTCGGTTGTTGATAGAGAAAGGTTTTCTTTTCGTTTCAGTTGATAATTCATACCCCCATTATTATACCGAAAGCGTTGATTATATTCGGGGAAAGGGTTTTTTATTTAGTGGAGATGCATTATTTGTAAAGGATTTCAAGAATATACTGTCATCGCGCTTATCTGAACATAAGAAACGTGAAATGCTCTACAAGTTGGCAACCATTTCGTTATGTTTTTCTCTCTATGATTATGCCTATCACATTCTGAGAGAAATTGAAGAACGATTTCCTCATGACATTCCAAAGGAAAGATACGAATTATTTTGTATTGATTACGGCAGAGCGTACAAAAAAATCTTCAAAAGAAACGCACCGAGGCAGATAATATATGGATCAGTAAAAGAAAGTTTTTCACGATCAGAAAAAACAGTTCTCTCTATAAAAGGAAGAGTGGAAAAAAATAAGATGATGTTTTTTTATACGGATTATCTCGTCATGCAAAAATGCAAAAAAGAAAGTGTATAGACCATCAACTAAGAATTAAATTTTAATCGTTCATTCTGAAACAGCGATATCTTTAAAAACGATCTTTCGCTCTTTCTCCTCATGATAAAGAGGGTGGAAGTAAGTGACCACGATAAGCATTATCTTCAACAGATTGACCTTCAAGATGGTCAATTAGAAAAGGATCAATTCGATTATTCGAAAGTCGTGGTCAAAAAGCCTTGGGGCTATGAATATCTTATTTTCCAAAACGATGATGTTGCGGTGTGGATTCTCTACATCAAAGAAGGTTCTTCAACTTCTTTACATAGTCATCCACATAAAAAAACATCATTGATCGTTCTTTCTTCTGAAGCGACCTGCAATACTCTTGATGCTTCTCATCGATTAACAGAAAGTCAGGGGTTGGTGATTGATAAAGGGGTATTTCATTCTACGACTGCTGCTCAAGGAGGATCATTGGTGATGGAGATTGAAACGCCCATCAACAAACGTGATCTCATCCGCATTAAAGATAAGTATGGAAGAGAAAAAGAAGGATACGAAAAAGTCTCCGCAGATGACCCTGATATATTTAATTATAATTTTATTTCATTAATTGAACCTCAAATTTATTACAATGTCAAAAAAAGATTGGGAAACTGTAGTATTGTATTAAGAAAATTTTCCCATCCTGATGAATTGAATGCAAGTGAAGGAGATACTCTCTGCCTGCTCAAAGGAACGATTATACATCATTCTTCTTCTCTGGAAGTGGGAGAAAGTATTGCCCTCTCTCAGCTTCGCTCAGAATCTCTGACATTGCCAGAAGACATTCAAGCAATTCTCATTCAAAAAAATGATCCGATGATTCGATTGTCTGATTATATTATCTCATTTCTATACGAAAATCATCATCGTCAAGTCTTTTTCTGCCCGGGCAATGCAAACGTCCATCTCATTGATTCCATTGCAAATAATCTCGACATGAAATATATTTGTACTCAAACAGAACATGCTGCCTTACTTGCTGCCATCGGATGTGCAAAAAAAACACAGCAACTTGGCATTTGTCTTATTTCATCGGGAAATTCGGCAACAAATGCCGTTTCTGCAGTCGCAAATGCCTACGTTGATTCTGTCCCTCTGCTCATTATATCAGGGCAAGCGGACATTAACAAAAATCGTCATGATACTCAGGTTCGCCAGCTGGGAAATAAAGAAGTATCAATCGTCGAGATTGTCAAACCCATTACAAAATACGCAATCTCTCTTACTCAACCAGAAGCAATTCGGAGAGAATTAGAAAAAGCAATTTTTTTAGCAACATCTGGAAGAAAAGGACCAGTATGGATTGATATTCCCATCGATCTTCTTGGAAAGATGATGAACGAACATGATCTCCAAGAAGGAATGCAAAAAATCAATGAGAAAGAACGTTCAATATCTCAAATCTCTGCGATAACAGCTCTTCTTTCTTCTGCACAACGTCCAGTTATTCTCGCGGGAAATGGCATTCGGTTAGCCGGTGCACAAAAAGAGTTCATCTCCCTCATTGAAAAACTAAATATTCCCGTGTTAACGTCCCGTCAAGGAGCAGATCTTCTCACTTCAGACCATCCACTTAACTTTGGCAGACCAGGTGCGTATGGACAGCGCTCTGCTAATTTCATTATTCAAAACGCAGATGTTCTTCTCTGCATAGGAGCTCGATTAACTATTCCGCAAATTGGGAGAAACTTTTCAACATTCGCGCGTCACGCTAAAAAAATCATCGTGGATATTGATGAAGAAGAACTCAAAAAACCAACCATCACTGCAGACATCGCACTTTGTCTCGATGCAAAAGAGTTTATTGAATTTCTCCTTCATGATACACCATCAATACTATGTGATGATTGGCTAAAAAAATGCATTGAATTCAGAGAAAAATATGCAAAATCTGTTCCAACGCTCACCTCTCAAGGCGTGAATCCCTATGTCTTCGTTGAAACGTTATCACATGATCTTTCTGGTGGAGAAACCGTTGTTGTAGAAAGTGGACATCTTATTAATTATACCATGCAAGCATTTTCCGTTAAAAAAGATCAACGCATTCTGACCTTTC
>JAHFLI010000036.1:5524-9676 GCA_023255615.1 Candidatus Woesearchaeota archaeon | reverse complement strand
TTGCATCAACTTATAGATCACAATAATATGCGTCCACTTTGGATCTATTCCCGTAGGATTTGTTGAACTTTCTATTTCCTTGCCGATCATATCCTTAAATTCTGTTGGAATGTCCATATAACTCACCTCGATACGAGTAAAGACAACAAATTATTTAAGGATTGTTGAGATTCACTTTGTGATGGAAGAAGCATTCAAAAAAATTATTGAAGAAATTGGAGAAGATCTCTCACGAGATGGAATGAGCGAAACGCCAAAACGGTGTGCGGAAGCATTTCGTTTTTTAACAAAAGGATATCAGGAGGACATCGATAAGGCAGTCAACAACGCGTTATTTTCTTCCGATTCAGAGGAAATGATCGTCGTGAAGGACATTGAATTATACTCACTCTGCGAACATCACCTCCTCCCATTTATTGGAAAATGTCATGTTGCCTATATTCCCAATGGAAAAGTCATTGGGATATCGAAAATTCCGGGAATTGTCGATATTTATTCGCGCCGACTTCAAATTCAGGAAAGATTAACCAAACAAATCGCTGATACCATATTGAAATATACGAAGGCACGGGGAGTTGGCGTCGTTATCGAAGCGAAACATCTTTGTATTATGATGAGGGGAGTACAAAAACAAAATTCGGTGATGATGACATCCTGCATGCTGGGAACGTTTAGAACAAATCAATCAACAAGAGAGGAATTTCTCAAACTCATCCGATGACAACAGCACTAGTAACGGGCTCAGCAAAAAGAGTGGGAAAGGAAATCGCCCTCTATCTTGCAGAAAAAGGATTCAATATCGCACTCCATTGCAATACTTCAAAAAAAGATGCAGAAGAAACATCGAAAGAAATCAGAGAAAAAAAAGTTACATGCAAAATTTTTCAGTGCGAATTGCAAAACGAAAAGAAACTGTTGCAACTCATTCCTGAAGTTAAAAAGAAATTTCCTGATCTTGCCTTACTGTTTAATTGCGCATCTATTTATGAACCATCTCAGATGAAGGATGGAAACTCTGAGCTTCTTGATCGTCAATTTGCAGTGAATTTCAAGGCACCCTATCTGTTATCAGGAAGTTTTGCGCAGCACTGTAAAAAAGGGCTGATTATCAACATGATCGATTCGAATTTCATTAAAAATGTGACGACCAACTCAGCATACCTCCTTTCGAAAAAGGCGGTAGCAGAAATGACAACAATGGCCGCTCTCGAATTTGCTCCCGATATTCGTGTCAACGGGATTGCTCCCGGATTGACGATGCTCAGCGCAAAAGAAACTGAAGAGCATATGAAGAAATGGATTCAATCTATTCCTCTTAAAATACGTCCGGAATTATCCTACCTCTTCAAAACAATTCAATTTTTTATTGATAACCCGTATATCACCGGGCAAATCATTTTTGTTGACGGAGGTGCGCATCTGAAATGACGATTATACGAATTACAAATTTGAGAGTGAAAACCATTATTGGAATTCATCCTCACGAACGAAAGAAAAAAACTAAGTTGATCGTCAATGTGACACTTGACTATGACGCATCAAAGGCGGCAACATCAGATAGCATCAATGATGCAATAAATTATTCAACGCTCAATAAATCCATTATTTCTCTTATTGAAAAATCAAACTATTTCCTTATCGAAAGGCTTGCTTCTGTTATTCTTGAATTAATCATGAAAGATAAAAGAGTTCGCCAAGCAAACGTACGAGTTGATAAACCAAAAATCTTGAAACATGCTGACTCTGTTTCTGTCGAAATGAGCGCAAAGAGATAATTAAGGGTATATTTTTGAGAAATATATTGATGCTAGTACACATATGATCGTAAGAACAATCCCAACAACCAACCATTTCTTATCATTTCCGAAACCAAATGGTATAAATCCGAGAAACCCAACAACGGCTACTTTGCTTTCTCCCGGTTTGGATTGAGAAAAGAAAGAACTGATAATAACAATAAGGACTCCTAAGAAAATAAATCCAATGCCGATCGTGACCCATTGAATTTGTTCCATGGAGATTATGAATTCACTATTCTATTTAAGATTTCCCAAAAAGAAAATGCGCTTTTTCTTTCCAGCATGAGTATTCACATATTTGATAAATTTTTGAACTCCTTTTTTTCGTTGAACAATTGTAAGCGAATTTCCTCGATAAGGAATTGAAGTATATTCTCCTGTTCCAGGAACATAGATAAGAGATCCTCCAAAGGAATCATCCCAATCATCAGTACAATCAATAATGAGGTCATATCCGGGCTTGTCAACGTTCGTATCATGAAGAACAGTATACTCTTTCCAGGAAAAGGAAAATAAGCGTCCTCCAATAACAGAAAGTCTTTTCCCTCCAACAGAGAATAAAAAGTCCTTGAATTCAGATGATGAAAAAAAAGAGGAGAGCAATCGGGGAATGTTGGCAGCGGAGTACGAATGAGTTAATGGATCTTTTTCTTTTTTGAAGGAAAGAGAAGAAATTTCTTCGAGAATCTTTCCATAGAAGTTAAGCTCGAAGAAAGAATGCAAATGTATACTCGGCAATTCCTTATTTTGTTTAAATAACGACTGAATCTGTGCAAGATTCTCTTTGTCGAGATATTGCGGATTAACGACCATGGAGCCAACCCCCCATGGCTAATCGCGGTATATTCCCAATAACTTCATCAACGGCATGAAATGAAGTCGGAGAAACTTTAAAAAAAACAAATGAATTATAGCACGGATAAATCTCTTTGACAACAGAATCTGGTTTTTTATTTTTGGAAGAGAGCAATTGTAAACTTCCACCATCTTTTTTTGTTAACATTGAAAGATAGATCATAAATGCAATCTTTCTGCCTTCAAGCTGGTCATCGTGACAGAGCAAATAATCCGTATCGCGATAGAGCGTTGCATGAAGATCGATGATTGTTGATCGAAGAGTAAGTCCAGTTATTTTTTGCATAAAATCGACAAACTCCGGCGAACAAAGAAATGTTCTCAATCCAATAATCACTTTATTTCTCGATCCCTTAAAATCATTCGTTTGATGAAACTGAAACAAATCAGAATTTTTAGGAAAAAATGTTTCCTGGTGAAGAGCTTCACCAATCTTTTTTATTTTTTCTTCTCTAAAAAAGTTCTGAAGATTGAGATGAGGAAATGGCGTATTGTTTTGGAATGATTTTTTTAAGGCGACAAGACTCGTTTCCTTGAGATAGGATGATGGTATCCATGAGGATAAAGAATCATTCATAACAATTGATCAGCCTTTGCAGCGAGAATAAAATCACTTTCTGTTAATCCATTTATCTTGTGGGTCCAGAGAGTGATCTTTACCCTACCCCACCCAAGAAGAATATCGGGATGATGACCCTGCTGTTCTGCCAATTTTCCAACTCTATTAGTAAATGCAAGCGCTTCCTTAAAATTCTTAAATGAATAGTCTTTCTCGATGTGATGATTCTTAATCACTTTCCAATTTGCCCCGAGTTGTCTGAGAAGTTTTTTTATGGCTGGACCTTTCAACGGTGGAATTCCTCCACTGCACGCAATGCATACATTCTTTGCTAATTCGCTCATAATAGTTTTACTCTCTTTTGACTTTAAAATATTTTGCATTTAAGAGAATTTGTCTTTAAAATAAAATTAGGCTATCCATAGATAAAAAGGGGTTCGTTTGTATTTTCAATCCTAAAACCTCACAATACTTTAATAAAGTAATTGTTGCTACTATGAAAGAAATGAAACTAAAAGAAAGAGCCTATGTGGAGATAGCGAATTATTATGAAAATAAAAATAAAGAAACTAGCGTCAAAAAAGATCAAGAAAACCTAGCTAAAAAAAACTTAAGAAGACATAAATGTACTCTCCTCATAATTGTAATCGTAATCTTCATTATTTTTTTCTTAATCCTCTATTATATCTCTAAAATCTATTCAACGAGCATTTGGTTGGTACAGGGAATAATTTTCTTTATTTTAGGCTATGGATTGATCTTATTAATCATTCTGAATAGCATTTATTACTTTTTTTATAAGGACGATGAGCGATATAAATTTAATATAAAATCAATTCTAGGAATAATTACTATATTTATTTTAATGGGCCAATTTTATGTATCGATCAGTCAGAACAAAATCTCGCAGAATCAGGAAAAACTTATGGAAGCACAGTT
>JAHFLI010000036.1:0-5514 GCA_023255615.1 Candidatus Woesearchaeota archaeon | reverse complement strand
CACAGTTAGAATTATTCAACAGGACAACGGGTCCAAGAGAAGCATTTTTGGAATTCATACCCGATAAAAGGAATTTATGCATCCCTTCTTATAAATTAAATGAAAAAATGAATCTTGTTAATGATCCTAATAGTAGATGGGCAAAAATAGATCTTACATTAATTAATTTTGGACAAATGGATTCGAATAACGTTGCTTGCTACGTAGTCTCTCCAAATAAATCAATTGCTGCATATATTACACCAGATGATAACTATCTTAATATCGACGCAGGATCATCAAACAGATCGGTTTTACATTTAAAGTATAGTGAATGCTATGAACATCATGAAACAATGTGTGATAGACCGGATCTGGTTCCAAAAGGAGACATAATCTTTACATTCAAGTGTGAATGTTATGGGTGTAAAAGTCAAAGAACATTTACCCAAAATATAAGTGTTTTTATTTATAATGAATCACATAATGAATGTCCGAATATTTAAATGATTACACTTTTAACCTTATAACCTCTTTATCTCTAAAAACAAGCCCATCTTTAATCAATGAATAAATTATTTTGTCTAATCTATTTTTTTCGATTGAAAATCTTGAACATATCTCAGAAAACTCAACACTAACATTATTCAGTAAATGACGAATAATCTGCGCACGAATCTGTCGATCAGATCCTTCAAATGGTGACTGCTGTGTTTTTGGTCTGATTCCCGTTTTCCGCGATGTCAGTAATGTTGCACCATAATCCATTAATGCGTTATGCCAATCTCTGCTTTTTCCTTTTGGCAAACAGTGTTCTGCAATATCCCATAACTCATTGTCAGATATTTTTTTATGTAGATGAAATTCATGAATAAGAATACGACGAATATTGGTATCAACGGTTACGGTATCTTCATTACCAGAAAAAATTCTTACTGCATGACTAATATATGGACCGACCCCTGGAATATCCTTATAATTTTTCATTGCGGCAATCACATCACCATTATAACTCTCGATAATTTTTTGAGCGGCTTTATGTATATTTATTGCGCGATTGTTATACCCCAGTCCCATCCATTCTTGAAGAACTTCTCGTCGATCTGCGCGTGCAAGATCTACAACATGCGGCCATTTTGTAGTCCATCGATGATAATATTGAATGACTCGATCAACTTGCGTTTGCTGCAGCATAATTTCAGAAAGAAGGATATAATAGGGATTTGTCGTTTTTCTCCACGGAAGATCTCTCCCATATTTTTTATAATAAGCGAACACGTTATGTTGGAAAGAACGAATATGGGACGGGGACAATTTCATGCAGGTATTGATACACAAGAAGTTTAAAAGAATTGTCTAAACGTGGAGAAAACGCTGTATTCCTGGAGGGAGTTTTTGGGCTAAAAGTCCAACTAACGATTCAGATCTACCTGATTCTGACGGTGGCTGATAGTTGACAAGATAGGCAGCCATCCCTTTAATTTCCTCTTCTGAGGGAACGTCCATGTGATAAGGAACTCCATTACCGTTTGTCGCCGTTCCAAAAACTCTAAATTTTCCATCATGCGCCCAGTCTCCCGCCGCGGTTTGAGAATGGTCTCCATCATCAGAGACAGCAACGACTTTGTAATCTTGTGTATGATATGAAAAATCACCAACCACAAGACCATATGCTAAAGGATTCCTACGGCCAATAACTGAGCGAGGTGGCGCCAAAAGAACATGACCGGGGAACACATTTTCAACAGAAAGTGGCGATCCATCAATTCCATAAGGTTTTAATGCAAGGTGAGGCATAATCTGAGGATGACAAGCTAATTTATCAATATTAGGTATATATTTTATATGCTTAACGATTGTTATTCGTCGTCGAGAAATCGTCAATGTTCTAAACACCTAAGACAAATTCCATGCACGTCAATTTGAAAATGGCAAATCTCGCCGTGGATATTTTTTTTCATGAAATCAAGCGAGCGTATATCAAAATGAATTCTTTTTCCACATTTCTGGCAAAAAAAATGGCAATGATTGTTGTGCTCTTTTGAATACAGCGTTCGGCGATCGCATTGATACGAATGCAAAAGATCCTTGTGAACGTAATTGTTCAAAAAGCGATACACTGTTGCAATGCCGATATTCTTATTTTTCTTTTTGATACTCTTAAAAAATTCTTCTGCCGTAAAAAATGAAGAGAGAGAAGAAAGTTCATCTTCCATCATCTGTTTTTGTTTTGTTGATCGTATTGGCCGTGTCATTCTTATTGATAATAAAAATCAATAAGGTATTTAAAGATATACTCCAGTAATGCCTTTATGGGCACTATATGGCTTTACACGTTGGTCAGCGTTCTTGTTGTTAGTTTAATTTCTCTTATCGGAGTATTGACCCTTTCAATAAAAACAGATCGACTCAATAAATTATTGCTGTACATGGTCAGTTTTTCAGCTGGTGCGTTGTTCGGAGATGCCTTTTTACATCTGCTCCCCGAAGCTGCGCAGTCCGTTTTCAGTTTGACTGTGTCATTGTCGGTCATCTTCGGCATCGTCTTTTCATTTATTTTGGAGAAATTTATTCATTGGCAACATTGCCATCTTCCGACAACGAAAACTCACTCTCACCCTTTTGCGTTCATGAACCTCTTCGGCGATGGCGTGCATAATTTCATCGATGGCCTGATTATTGGTGCAGCATATGTAGTGAGCGTTCCCGTTGGCCTTGCAACGACTCTTGCAGTTGTTTTGCACGAAATTCCTCAAGAAATTGGAGATTTCGGAATTCTTCTGCACGGCGGATTTTCTCGGACTAAAGCATTGCTTTTCAATTTCTTAACTGCATTGACGGCATTTCTGGGAGCGATTGTTGCGTTACTTGCCTCTTCTTTCGTTGAGAAAACAACTCTGTATTTAGTCCCTTTTGCTGCCGGAACTTTTATCTACATTGCGGGATCTGATCTCATTCCAGAACTTCACAAAGAAGTACGGGTGAGAAAATCACTCATTCAGCTTGCAACTTTCTGCGCAGGGGTTGGAGTAATGGTGCTATTATTATTGATTGAATAATCACCAACATTTATAAGACCGTAAATCCCTTCTTTTTTCATGATAGAAATTGGTGGATCGTATCTTGAAGGCGGAGGACAAATTATTCGAACAGCCTTAGCACTCTCTGCATTAACACAACAACCCTTCCATGCAACACAGATACGATCGAAGCGCCCAGATCCTGGATTAAAACATCAGCATCTGTATTGCGTCGAAGCGCTCCAAAAATTGTGCAATGCAAAAGTAGATGGCAATCATCTCGGATCAACAGAAATTACTTTTATTCCAGGGCCTATTGAAGGAAAAACAATAAGCATCGACATTCAAACTGCAGGATCTATTCCGTTATTACTTCAAGGAATTCTTCTCCCATCGTTATTCGCCGATAAAAAAGTTCATTTGAAAATCAAAGGAGGAACATCAGGAATCTTTGCATCACCATATGAATATTTTGAATCTGTTCTCTTGCCACAATACAAAAAATTTGCAGAAATAAAATCAATGTTAGTCAGACGTGGATATTATCCAAAAGGCGGAGGAGAAGTTGAACTGTTTATTAAACCACATCACACCTTGACGGATGATCGTGCAACATTTCATCACCTGAAAGAAAATGGACCTAAACTAATTCTTGATGAACAATATTCATTAATGTCCATAAAAGGTGTCTCTCATGCTTCTTCCGATTTAGAGCAGCAGCAAGTCGCAGAACGACAAGGAAAAGCCGCTCGTTCTATTCTTTCTTATTTGAACGTTCCTATTTCTATCCGAACGGAATATTCCAAAACATTGTCGACTGGTTCTGGTATTACGTTGTGGGCCATTTTTTCAAAAAATCCGGAAGAAATTGATGAGGAAAATCCCATTCGCTTAGGTGCAGATGCATTAGGAGAGCGCAGCAAACGCGCCGAAATTGTTGGAGAGGAAGCAGCAGGAAAATTAAAACAATATATCGCTTCAAAAGCCCCTGCAGATCCCCACTGTACTGATCAAATTCTTCCATTGATGGCGCTGACCTCAAAATCAATCATCAAAACAACGGAAATAACCCCACATACGAGAACAAATATCTATACCATTGAGAAATTCTTAGGAAAGGTATTTGAGGTTGATGAAACTCTTCGAATAGTTAAAACGATTTCGTGACGATCTTCCTCCACCCGGTTCTGGTGTGTAAGCAGTTGGTGAGGTAGGTGGTGCGTTGAGGTTGATTTTGACCTTTTTGCCAATAGGGCGTAAAGCAAATGACGTTAAGGAAGCGGGGCAAATAACTAAGTTTAATAATTTAATATCTTCTGAAGATTAACAACAAATTCATTTGTGTCTACAAAATAATTAGGATATGCTTTTTTTAAATCAGCGGTAGTATCTACTCCTACAAGAACCATGTCATAATCTTTTCTACCACTATGCCTCTTTTCAATGGCAGAATAATCATTAATCGCTTTTTGTTCTTCTTCTTTCGTATAAGAGGATATATTTAATTTACTTCCTATTATGTCTAACTCCAACAAAAAAAACTGAACATTTCTTTTTTTTCCTTTGATTTCTTCATCAAAGAAATGCATTGCATTTGTCCATCCCTTCATTCTGGTTATGACATTCAGCATATTTTCTTTTTGTTTTATCTGAGAATACAACTCCTTCTTATCATTAGGTGTATTGGGAACGCATTCACAATTTTCCATTTTAGCAAAGGCAGAGCTGACTAATCTAAAAAAATCTGCCCAATCAGGGTGTCCTTCACTTGATTTAATTGCCTGTCTCGTGAATAAATCAACAGTCTCAATAGCTGTCGCCCAAATATGTTGTAGGTTTGACCTTATCTGAACTTCCACGCGTAACCCATTATATTCCTTCTTTCCTTTATCACTTTTATATTCATAGATAATATGGATACTTCTATATCCATCAGGTTTAGGGGTCTTAATATAATCTTTAAATACTACTCTTTTATGTTTTAAATCTCCTCTGAGATAACAATTATCACACAATTCTCTTGCTTGATTTATTGTTGTCACAATTGCCCTACATCCACCCAGGTCTTGCATTTGAAACAGTTTCATAGATGGTTTACGACCATCATAGCTTCTCTTCAATTTGTAAATAATTGCAGGGATACGTTTTAATCGTTGTGCAGTTAAAGGAGAATTGTCTACCTTTAATGCTTTGTTCTTTAAAGTCATCTGAAAAATATGTAATGGATAACTATGACAAGCTCTCCAATTATTCAGAATTTCAATAGCCCTTTCTTTTTCTTGTTCTGAAGCAGTATCATTAATTAGTATATCTCCTGCTTTATTTATTTCTTTTTTAGTAAATTTCTGTGTTTCCCACACCATAATCTATATGCTACTCTTATCCATATATAAATCTTGTGTTTGCGCGGTCATATTATAGAAGGTAATAGTATAAAAGAATGGTCAAACACTAATCTTGCGCGGTAATACTCTTTTAGATAAGAAAGGCAGAATAGTGTGGTCTAAATCTGGAA
>JAHFLI010000035.1 GCA_023255615.1 Candidatus Woesearchaeota archaeon | reverse complement strand
AGATCATTCATTTCTTCCTCAGAAAACGCAAGCAGAATTCCTCCTGAAGTAGTATACTCAATATCTATTCCAGTTTCTGACTCAAGCTGACGAATAAACTCTGGATAGAGAGATTTACTTGCTAAACACAACGATAAAAATTCAGGATGTGAACTTTCAGCTACTGGACGCAACATACCTGCAGCTGCCCAACTCGCCTCTCCACCAATGATATTCTTTTCTAATACCACAATTCTCTTTTTTGATTTTGAGAGAGCATACGCTATGGAAAGGCCAATAACACCGCCACCAATAACAGCAATGTCAAAGACCAAAGAATTTGGAGAGAATTGCTTTTGCACGTTGTTCATTTTCTGCCTTCACCACTACTCGACCATCATTGAATATCGCGAGAGAATCAACAAAAAAATAACTCGGACCTTTTTTTATATTATACGATGAAAATTTTCGTAATACCTCGTTATAATCAAATCGAGGAAGACGAAATTGATATTGATTGCTTCCACAATAGGTGATTATTTTCTGCGCATATTTACCAGACAAATACTCATACTTTCCATTGCACACGCTGCATGCGTCATTCTTTTTTGGAGTGATCTGAGAAAATGAATGGGACCAGACATTATAACTCAGCAGGATTGAGTCGCTTTTGCCGATAATGATTTTAATCACTTCGGTAACGGCCATGCTGGCAATAACTCCAACAGCGGTGTTGACAATCCCAACTGTGTCACACGTTTCATTAGTCTCCGCATCTCCGAAAACACAATTAAAACATGGTCCCTGCGGAAGAATCGACATTACGTTTCCATAATCGCGGATGCATGCACTGTATATCCAGGGCATTTTATTTTTTTTGCAATACTCATTGATTAATCGTCGGGTAGAGAGATTATCAGTACAATCAAGAATAATTCCGTTCAAGAGAGAACTATTGTGATGATTCAGATCAGTAATATGAAATTCAATCTGTACGTTTGGATTGCTCTTCTTCATCTTTTCTGCAGCAACCTCAGCTTTCCATTTTCCAACATCATCATGATCATATAAAATCTGACGCTGCAGATTTGACTCTTCAATACGATCGCGGTCAATAATGATCAATTTTCTGACCCCGGTTCGACACAATAATTCGGCTGAGAATGTTCCGAGTGCTCCAACACCGACAATAGTAACTGTTGCCTTCTGAATCGTTGTTTGATTCTTTTTTCCCCAATAGAGTTCTTGTCGAGAATAATTCATAACAGCCTCACTATCTTTTTTACCACATCGACAGCGTCGCTCCCGAGAACATAGACTTGCGGTTCAATACCGAACCCACCATGATCAATAAAACAATCACTCTGCCCCACAACAGAAGAAAGCGAAAGTCGTTGCTTACGAAGATGCTGCTCGATTCCTTTCTGATACTTTATGTTCGCGACTGCTCTGATCGACTCATTTTTCTTTCGTGCGTCTAGTAAAATCTGAGAAAGATGATGGGATGCTCCAAATTCAGGATCTTCAATGGAACGAATAATTCCGTGGATAAGACTTAAACGTCCAGGAAATGACGCCACGTCGTGAACCGAGGTTCCTTTCTCGGTGATCATCGCAATGTTCATCCTCACTTGTGGAAAAATCTGAGACAGATCTTTTTGTTCAAGAAGAGTAACGGAATGCCGAAGCGTTCTCATGACATCTTCTCTTTCGGTTGAATGCAATCGGGAAAAAATCATGGGACCAGAAAAACCGAGCTTCTTCGGGAGCGGTTCAAATCGCCCCTCCTCAAGAAAAGAAATACAAAGAGCGCTTGTCGTCCTTAGCACCTCTTCGCGAGATGCTCCGGCAAGAATTAGCGCAGTAATCTTATCGGCAAAATACTGTGCGTGGTGATTCCATTCATTTTTGGGCATGGACTGATTCGCATACTTACTGATCATCGCTTGAGTCACTCCCAAGTACATTGAAATTTCACGCTGAGTTTTTTCGTGATGAAGAAGACGCCGCGCTACCTCAGACTGAACGATCGGAAAAAATTCATCCTCGAGCACTGAAAAAGGTGTTAGCATAGTATAACCAAGTTATATTATTCAATAACTTATGAATATTTACAAAGTTTAAAAAAGTTTGTATCCTCTACCATCTAAATCCTAATCTATTTATAGGATCTTCTTATCCTCGCCTTATGGAGATCCTTTCGAAAGAAGAAATACAAAAAAGAAAAGATGAAATCCTCCAATGGATTAAAAACAATAAAGTCTTCATATATCCGACGGACACTATTTATGGAATTGGCTGTAATGCAACAGAATTTACTGCGGTAAAAAAAATCCGCGAGATCAAAAAACGAATAACGACACCATTCTCGGTTATTGCACCCTCCAAAGAGTGGATCAAAAACAATTGCCTTATTGCTGATGAAAAATGGTTGGACAAACTTCCTGGTCCGTATACGCTTATCCTTCCCTTAAAAAATATCCATGCCGTAGCCCCCAATGTTTCAAACGGCAAAACTCTCGGAGTAAGAATCCCCGATCATTGGTTCTCATCAATCATTCGAGAATTATCCTTCCCTATTGTAACAACATCCGCAAATATTCATGGAGAACCATTCATGACATCACTTGAAACCCTTTCCCCTGAAATACAATCTCAGATTGACTTTATTATTTATGAGGGAGAAAAGAAAGGAACACCTTCTACGTTAATTGATTTGAGTCAGAACGACGTAAAAGAAATAAAGCGATAATTTTTAATAGTCTCCCTTCTTGCATAATTCTATGACTCAAAAGAAATCGCTGAAGATTCTGGCTGCAGGAGACATTCATGGAGATACCTCTTTGGCCAAGCGATTAGCCAACCAGGCAGAAAAAGATAATGTTGATTTAGTAGTACTCTGCGGTGATCTCACCTATGCAGAGAAATCAACGACGGGCATTATTGGTCCCTTTGTAAACAAGCAAAAGAAAATTCTTCTCATTCCCGGTAATCATGAAACCGTTGCGACTGCTGACTTTCTGGCAGAATTATATGGGGCAACAAATCTTCATGGCTATTCGATCAAATGCGGCGATATTGGGTTTTTTGGCTGCGGCGGCGCAAACATTGGACTCTTTCAGCTCAGCGAGGAGGAAATTTATAATCTCATCAAAAAAGGCTATGACCGAATCAAAGACGCAAAGACAAAAATCATGGTCACTCATGTACATCCTTCTGGATCATTAATGGAACGGTTTACGAAATTTCTTCCTGGATCTGATGGCGTAAGAAAAGCAATGGAGCGATTTAAGCCCGACATCTTACTCTGTTCTCATGTCCACGAAGCGGAAGGTATTGAAGAAATGATTGGAAAAACGAAAGTGATCAATGTCGGCAAGCGCGGCAAAACAATTGAATTATAATAAAATTTAAATAGACCACCTCTGCACTGACGCTATGGCTATTCAACGGATCTCAACCGGAATTCCTGGATTAGATTCTTTACTTGAAGGCGGTTTTAAGAGAAACAGCATTAACCTTATTGCGGGCGGGGCAGGATGCGGAAAATCAATTTTTGCGATGCAGTTTCTCGTTGACGGGCTCAAAAAAAATGAGCCAGCCATTTATATTACCTTCGAAGAGAAAAAGAAAAAATTCTATGAAGATATGGCCGAATTTGGCTGGGATCTTGAAAAATTTGAGAAAACAGGAAAATTTGTCTTCTTGGAATACACCCCAGAGCAAGTAAAGAAGATTTTGACTGAAGGAGGGGGAATTGTTGAATCCATTATTGAAAAAATAAAAGCACGAAGAATTGTTATTGATTCAATTACATCCTTTACCCTTCTCTATGAAGATGAACTGGAGAAAAAAGAAGCTGATCTTACTCTCTTTGAACTCATTGATAAATGGAATTGCACAGGAATTATGACCTCTCAGGATGAATCGCGCGATGGTCACACGATTTCTGCTGCAGTTGAATTTGAAGTTGATGGCATCATCATGTTGTATCATGCCAAAAAGAAAGGTGTTCGTGTTCGTGCATTAGAGGTATTGAAGATGAGAGGCACAAAAATATCTCCGAAAACAATTGCTATGGACATTACCCCTAAAGGTGTCGTTGTCTATCCCAAAAAAGTCGTAGAAATGTAATCACTTCTCTCGAAAATCATCGGTAGGATCATTAGGGTGCATAAAATCGAGATCCTCGTACCATTCTTTTTTCCTTGACGGTTTCTCAAATATACTAAATTCATCTTCTTCCATACTGATAATAACAAAGGAAGAAGTATAATAACATTATGTTAAAATAATAACAAAATAGGAATTTGAACATCAACCGAAATAATTAGGAAGTTCTTTTTCCATTTGTTTAGCTCGCGCAGCGGAGAAATGGTTACGTAATTCTTCATAGGTCTTCTCAGTTTCCTTATCGATGGATGGCCGTACTTTTTGCAATGCGACATCAAAATGTTTTTTGGCAATCTCCTTAGCGTTAATATTCTCTCGCAATGCAATAATCGCAGCTTCTCTACACACTGATTCAATATCAGCTCCAACGTATCCTTCTGTTGCAGCAGCAAGATCATGCAAATCAACGTTCTTCAACGGCATATTCTTCGAGTGAACAGAAAAAATCATTTCTCGGGACGTGATGTCAGGAGCTGGAGTTAAAATAATCCGATCAAATCGTCCAGGTCGTAGCAACGCAGGATCAAGAATATCTGGTCTATTGGTCGCAGCAATGATAACAACATCATTCATCTCTACAAGACCGTCAATCTCCGTGAGCAATTGATTAACGACTCGCTCAGTGACGTGAGAATCAGATGAGATACCACGTCGCGGAGCTAATGAATCAACCTCATCAAAAAAGATAATGCAGGGAGAAACTTGCCGGGCTTTTTTGAAAATCTCCCGAACTGCTTTTTCACTTTCTCCGACCCACTTCGATAACAACTCTGGACCTTTGACAAGAATAAAATTTGCCTCAGATTCATTGGCAACTGCTTTAGCAAGTAATGTTTTTCCCGTTCCCGGAGCACCATACAATAAAATTCCTTTAGGTGGCTCAACTCCTAATCGCTTAAATGCACCTGGATTCTTGAGCGGCCATTCGACAGCTTCTTTGAGCTCCTGCTTTACTTCGTCCAAGCCGCCGATATCATCCCATTTGATAGTCGGTCTTTCAACAAGGACTTCGCGCAATGCTGATGGACGCACAACTTTCAATGCATCCAGCAAATCCCGATGTTTGATCTTTAGTTTTTCCAATAAGTCTTGTGAAATGGGTTCATCTTCTTTTAATTTCAACTCAGGCAAAATTCTCCGTAATACAATCATCGCAGATTCTTTTGCGAGTGCTGATAAATCTGCCCCAACAAACCCGTGAGTAATATTTGCAATCTCCTTAAGATTGACACTTTTTTCTAACGGCATATTTCTCGTGTGAATTTGCAAAATATTCAATCGTCCTTCTTTGTCAGGAACTCCAATTTCAATTTCCCGGTCAAAACGTCCTGGTCTTCTCAACGCAGGATCAAGAATATTTGGGGCATTTGTTGCGGCAATAACCACAACTTTTCCGCGCGATTGCAATCCATCCATTGACGCAAGAAGTTGTGCAACAACTCGTCGCTCGACTTCTCCCCGAGTATCTTCACGTTTCGATGCAATCGCATCAATCTCATCAATGAAAATAATAGATGGAGCATTTTTTTGCGCTTCTTCGAATTTCTTTCTTAAATTTTCTTCAGACTGACCATAATATTTACTATTATGTAGTAACAACATATTTTGTGTAACAAAACTATCTTTGTCGACAGTAAAATCAAACAATTCTTTTTCGCCGACAAAATTAATTTTATTTATTTGCTCCCATCCTATGTCTTTTCTGTTCAAAAGGTCAAATTCATCGATGAGTTTGGTATCAGTAATTCCATGTTGTTTTGCTAAATCAAAAAGTTTATTCAGAGAATATCTTGTAAATTTTCCTTTCCCATAGATATAATAATCATTATTTCTAAAATATTTGTAAAGCATTTTTTCCTTTATAGAATTTACCAAATAATTCGGTGTCGGTATCTTCTCAAATTCTTTTATTTTGTGATTGAGCATTATTTTTCTCATTTTATCAAGTTTTGAACAAGAGCTTCCAATTGATAAAAATTTAATTCTTCCTTCATGTCCTCTTACAACCAATTCGTACATCATCCCTTTAGAAGTTTTATGGGGATTTAATTTGGTTGAAATCACTAATCTCAGCTGCATTAAAGACTGAAGCTCCTGCAAGAATTCCTTCGATTTGCAAAATAGTTTAGGCGTGGGGTAATGAGACTGCGTGTTTTTTTTTGCCCTAAAAGAAGTAATTGAGACGCACCCGTCTCCATCAAAATAGCCTTTTACAAAAGATTCGATTTCTCTTTTCGGTAATGAGAACATATAAGGCAATATCTTGCTTTCTTTTTTGCCGCTGTCAATTCCTAATTGTATGATATATTCTGACAGGATTTTAGAGTAAATTGCAACTCTGCCATCTTTATACTCTTTTAACGAATCTATTGCAAATAAATTCTTAGCTAATCTCTTAAATCTCTCTCTTAATAATTGATCTTCATTCGCAAAAACAACGCTTTCTTTTCTTTTATCAACATGCCCATCTGACATAACCAAGCCCAAAAATTCCATTAAATCAGGGGATGTCTTTTTCGGAAGCTTAATCCAGTTGCTTCTTGATAAATTTCTGCTTTGGATAGAGAACAATCCATTTTTCTTTACTAATCCCCTGATCAAAAAATTAATCTTGTGGCTTTTTTCTTTGACTTTGACGTGGATCAACTTTGCGACTAAACTGCCTTCCTTTAGGTCTTCCAGGCGTTTCCACACCAGATTCCCATTTTCATAAACTAAAAACGGCTGGTTATTGGAGACTGTTAATGTATTTCCATCGCTCAGTTCAACCTCAAAAGAAGGTGCTTTTAATTTTGTAACATGCGTTATTTTGGCTTTAGCAATTTTTCCTTTCTTATCAAAAGCGTATGTAGATATTGGGGTTTTTAGTTCAATAACTCTTACCTTATCTCCTTCAATCTTACCGTCTTTTAATCCATTTTCAAATATATTTCTTGCCTTCACCAATCCTTTTGGATTTGTTAATATCTTTGTATCTCCATCAACGCACATAATCTCTGGACCATTGATAACGAGAAAATGAGAATTTGTTTCCGAAGAGACCGCTTTCGCTAATAAGGTTTTTCCCGTTCCCGGAGGACCATGCAGCAAAACTCCTTTTGGCGCTTCAATACCTAATCGTTCAAAGATCTCTGGGTGCTTTAACGGTAATTCTACCATTTCTCTAATTTTTTTAATTTCTTCTCGCAAACCACCAATATCTTCGTAAGACACTTCTGGAAATTGCTCTTCTTTGATCTCAATTGCTTCTGGATTAAAAATCACTTCAGTTTGTGTTGTGATGATGACTGGTTGTTTTGGGCTCGTGTCAGAAACAACAAATTTAATATCTCCAAATCCAAAACCAACAAGACTCTCATCAAAGAGATTAAAAACATCATCAAAAAATGGAGATTCCGTCATCGTTGTCCGTCTTCTTCTGGTTCCACCGAGAGAAATAATATCTCCTTTGATAACTGCCCTCCCCAATAATCCTTGTTTAAACAGTTCAGGAGATGCGCGAATTAATACTCCTTTTCGTGCAGGTGCAATAATCACCCTCTTACACTCTTTGACCTCAGCCTTTTTGACACTAATGACTTCGCCGATTCCTGTGCGCGCATTTTTACGAATGATCCCATCCATACGAATAATGCGCAATCCAATATCTCCAGGATACGCACGATCTGCAATCGCAACCGTTGCGCGTTCTCCTTTGATTTCAACAATATCACCGGGATGAATATTAATCTCATTCATCAGTGCTGAATCTATGCGAACAATGCCTTTATTGACATCATCCTGAATAGCTTCCGCAACCTTCAGTTTGACTTCTTTAATAACCATAGGAAAAAGAATGCGACAGGCGATTAAAAATGTTTCTACTCTTTTGCGTCAAGGCGCACTTTTGGGAGTGGTATGGGCGGCGGCAAATTCACATCTTGGCTCAAAATAAGTGCCTGTACATTACACTTCGTCAAGATTGTATTCAAAATCTCAGTCCAGACATCTTTAGGAATTTTTTTATCTTTCTTCCAGCCATCCATAATCTCTTTTGATTTTTTTGCATCAGACATGTAGATAGTAGAGCCAGCAAGAAAAATATTGCCGATCTCTGGCTCATATTTGGAAGTAAACTCAAAAGTAACTCGTAATGTATTTTGTTTTTCTTTACCGAAAGAAACATCAAGGGGCTCAATACCGACAATCGTCGCATTATTACTAATATTGATTTTTCCGCCTTTTCCGATATCTGATTTCTTAACGTCAATCGTTGTGAAATTGAATCCCACTACTGCCATGAAATCACCTCTACGGTTTTGCGATTGCACGACAGTTTATAAAATTTACTAATTACTGAGCTAAAGTAAACGTCTGGAATTTTAAACAAAAAAAATTAAATTTTCTTAACGACCATGCTTTTTTTACCTTCAGGGAACAATTAGGAATAGTGCAAATTCTTATTCCAACAATTGCTAATATTATCTTTTTTATAGTTATTTATAAAACAAGAAATTATTTTAAATAAAAGTTGAGAGCATTTTTTATTAAGTTACTTTATATTTTTCTTGATAGATTTAGCATGGGTTAAACTTAAGTTAACCCATTTTTTAAGATCCTTGCCAGATTTACATCCTTTCTGATTTACATACACAAAACCTTTCATCGGACGTCCGGTAAAGTCCATAGGACGAACACTTGGTTTTTTGAGGGAATCTTCCCATTGTTCATGGCTCATTTTAAGAACTAAATCATCTTTCAGAACTCCGCAAAACATTTTCTTGCTATAAAAAAATGAAAGACCGCCAAACATATGTTTTTCTGTAACATACTTTCTTCCACCAAGTACTTTTCTGATTCGTTCGGCTAGTTTTTCATCGTAAGCCATATTAGTTATGAAACTGCACCTGTTTCGACGTACTTTTTTAATTTTCCTAGTGCATCGTCAATGATATGTGAAAATTTGCGACGCATAATAAGCGCATCCATAATTTTACCTACAATGCCGAACTTCAACTCATATTTGGTGTCAGATACAAGCAGTGTAGTGCCTCCATGTTTTTCAAGTCTGTTCGTCCATCGCATAAAGACTAATGGCCATTGGTGCTTATACAGGTCAAAGCTGATTAATCTATTTGGCTCAAAAGCCGTCACGCGCTCCTCAACGAATTTTCCGTCTTTGAAGTCGCAGTGGCGTGCTGAACCGACCCCTTCCTTGTTTGGAGAAATGATTTTTACTGTCTTAACCAGCGGATTGGTAAATTTTACCGATTCAAGATTAGCAAGCGCCCGCCAGACTTTTTTTACTGATGCATTGATTTTTATTTCGTGATGTAGTTTTGTCATATTTTTATGCCTTTTTTCATTACGTGTTCAATACTCATCTTGATATAATAGCGTAGAGATTTTAAATCATTAGACATCGCTTTTGGTAATATGGCATAATCCTTCTTTATTGGAGCTTTAGGAAAATAGCGAAGTTTTTTTGCTTTTCCTTCTTTCAGAAGTTTTTCTATATTTTTTTCTGGAAGTTTTATCGCTAGACCAACTGGAGTTAATG
>JAHFLI010000140.1 GCA_023255615.1 Candidatus Woesearchaeota archaeon | reverse complement strand
TGTCATGAATCTTCGTGGTGTCAAAGAATCAATTATGATGCTATCTCCTATTTTTTTAATTTTTGTGTTCACTCATGCGTTTGTTATTCTCTATACGATTGTTGTTCACTTGTATGATTTCCCTCATTTAGCGCAATCGACAACCATTGATGTTCACACAACGGCAGCGCAGCTTGGGTTTATGGGAATGATTCTTCTTGTCCTTCATGCGTATAGTATGGGAGCAGGAACGTTTACGGGAATTGAAGCGGTAAGCAACGGCCTTCCGATTTTGAGAGAACCACGAGTCAAAACAGCGCAACGAACAATGAAGTATATGGCATTTTCTCTGTCGATTGTTGTTCTTGGATTAATGACGGCGTATTTATTGTTTGATGTCCATGCAACGCCGGGAAAAACATTGAATGCGGTGTTATTTGAAGGCATTGTGCAAACGTGGAATCCAACACTTGCACATATCTTTATCTTCATTACTCTTTTTTCGGAAGCTGCGTTGTTGTTTGTTGCCGCTCAGACGGGATTCTTGGATGGGCCGAGAGTTCTTGCGAACATGGCGATTGATCGATGGATGCCGAGCCGATTTGCAAATCTCAGCGATCGTTTTGTGATCCAGAATGGTATTTTTCTTATGGGTGGTGCTGCGCTGGCGTTAATGATTTTTACTCACGGTTCAGTGCAATTTCTCGTTGTGTTGTACAGTATTACGGTGTTTATCACCTTTGTTCTTTCTCAAACAGGGATGGTAACCTATTGGTGGCATTCTCGGTTCAAGGAAAAAAACTGGAAGAAAAAAATTGTGGTGAATGGCATTGGTTTAGCATTGAGCGTTTTCATTTTGATTTCCGTTACTCTTCTCAAATTTAATGAAGGTGGGTGGATCACTCTACTCTTTACTAGCTCGCTTATTGGTGCAGCGGTACTGATTAAACAGCATTATGTTCGCATTAATTATCTCCAATATAAATATGATCACCTTGTTCAGAAAGCAGAAGAATCTACCTTTTTGCCGAAAGCGCAAGAATGTGGGTTTGATGCTCATGCCAAGACTGCAGTCGTCTTAGTGCGTACCTATGATGGAATTGGTTTGCATACGCTCAAAAGCATCGTGCATACCTTTGAAGGCGTTTTTAAAAATTTTATTTTTTTGGAGATTGGAACTATTGATGCAGGCAATTTTAAAGGAATGGAAGAAATTGAAAAGGTGAAACAGGACATTAAAGGTCAGGTTGAGCATTATGTCGATTTAATGCACCGGTTTGGCTATCATGCAAAGGGATTTACTGCAATCGGGACTGACATTGTTGATGAAGTGAGTAAAATCGCACCGCGTATCATCAAAGATTTTCCTGAAGCAGTATTCTTTGGCGGTCAATTAGTCTTTCCTAAAGATTCTTTTGTTGAACGATTTCTGCATAACTACACGGTTTTTGCTGTTCAACGACGATTATATAAGAAAGGAATAACGGTTGTCTTAATGCCAGTGCAGCTTTAGATTTCTATCATTCCGCGATATAACATCACGGGAACACCTTTGAGATAGAGTTTGTCGTTCTTGAACTCCACATGATGGGTGCCGCCGCGATTCATGACTTCGACTTCTGTTGAATCAAGAATGCCGAGCATGCGCGCAACGCCAACTGAAGCAACTGAACCTGTACCGCATGCATGTGTTTCGCCTTCGACACCACGTTCATACGTTCTGACTTGAATAGTGCGCTCATTGATCTTCTGCACAAAATTAACATTGACTCCAACAGGGAATAATTCGCTCTCTCGGATCATTCTGCCGAAGAGCTCGACGTTTATTTTGTCGAGATCGTTATAATACAGACTGTTTTTCTCCAGGAAAATGACGGCGTGAGGTTCTCCTGAGTTAACAATCGAGATATTGAATTTTTTGAAGCCGATTTTGATCTGTTTATTGATGAATGTATCATTTCGTTCGCACTTAACGGGAACTTCCCAGGCGTTTGTCTTCAAATTACCCATATCGACAACCCAAATTCCATTATCAAGGGCGACTTCTCGCACACCGGCAAGCGTCTCAATTTTCATCCGATCTCTATTGTTTTTTCGTTTTAAGTAATCAGCAACGTAGATAATCCCATTTCCACACATAAATGCTTCAGAACCATCTGGTTCAAAGATTCTCATCTTGACATCTGCTATTGTTGACTTTTCAAGGAACAGAATATCATTCGCGCCGAGAATTTTTCTATCACAATACTTCTTTGCGATCTCACGCTTCTTTGCGTTGTTCATAGGAACTCGATCGAGCTCGTCCATGATCAGAAAATCATTGTGACAGGTATGCCCTTTTTCGAATTCGATGAGGGTCAATGCCGTCTTATTAAACTGCATATGTAGTACGCACCTCTGATGCTACTTTACTTTTTCTTTAGTTTATTTAAAAACATTTCGATTATTTTTTTATTTCCATGCCATAATGGATCAAAACAAGGAATTTTAAATTCGTTTTCATACTCTTTTATCGTCTGAGAAATTTCCTTTTCATTCATGTGTTCATGATTTAATGTAATGGCTGCAACTTTTCCATCCGATAGAAGATTCAACACTTCAATCGTTCGCTTCAATGGCGGAATTGGATACTGAAATCCATCAAGGAATTTTCTTTTTGGAGAATGCTGCACGATAATCGCATCAGGATGCGCTCCTGAAATGATTTCATATCCCCCTGGATAGGCCGGATGAAGAATGGCACCTTGACCTTCAATAACAATAGCATCTGGTTTTTCATTCACAAATGCGCTATGCACCACATGTTCGATTTCTCCCGTTACATAATCATTTAAGATCGAATCAAACACAATGGAATATTGCGCTCCTTGCATCCATGCTGTTTGTCCAGTTCCGATAAATATTGTTTTTACTCCATGTTCATTCATTTCTTTCGTCAGATTAATTGCCGTTGTTCGTTTTCCAATCACACAATCAGTGCCCAGAACGGCTATTTTGAATGCAGACACCTCATCAATTTTTCCGGAGAAGAAATGATGATCAACAGGTGGTTTTCGTACATCAATAATGTGCACATTGTTTTGATGAGCAAGTTCAGAAAATTCACGGTCTTCGGAGAGAAAGGTATGGAGACCACTGACGATATTCAATCGATGAGTCATTGCTTCTTTGATTGTTCCTCGCATTGATTCTGGAAGCACACCGCCTTCTGTCGCAACCCCAATAATCATCGTTGATATTTTTCCATTTTTTGACATTGCATCATGAAGCGACGCGTAAAAGGGAATTCCTTTTGGTTTTCCTTCAAGAATGGTTCCTGCATCTTCTCCAACGTGAGTGCTGTCAATAACACCTTTAATGTCGTAGCGTTCGGAATATCGTACTAATCCATGTGTTGTTTTTCCGTCGGTGCGGTCAAAATATCCTTCACAGAGGATAATCGCAGATTCTTTCATGGAAGTTCTTC
>JAHFLI010000034.1 GCA_023255615.1 Candidatus Woesearchaeota archaeon | reverse complement strand
CAACCATCGATTCTGTTACCATCAACGCAGATGATGATCAAACAAAAACAGGGATTCAAATTGCTCCGCAACCAAAAACAAAAAAACAAATTCCGATAACGGCAATTGTGTCCCAAAGTCAAGGAACATCGTCAATACAATCAGTCGTTGCATCCCTCGGTGATGAACAGGTTCATCTCAACAAAAGCGCAGATATTAATTCAACTGCTGCTAAATTCGAAGGATCGATAGGAATAGATTTTTTCCAGGATCCGGGAAATTATGACATCGAAGTGGAAGCAACCTCATCGGGCAACACGACACAAACAAAAACAGTACCCTTCGAATATCTAAGCTTAATTGGACTCGAGATTGATGCATCGACGTTGAATTGTTCCGCGGAATCAGGAGCAGTATGTACACTCTTAGGAGACCAAAACGTTTCAACAACCGACAAAGTCAGTATTCGAAATATCGGTAACGTCGTGATTGATGCAGAAGTGTCGGGAACTGATTTTAATTCAGGAACAAACATTATTCCCGTAAATAATGTCAAGTATGCATTCAATCCAACCCTAACCCAACCGCAAGTATTAACCACGACAGCAACGAAGAACACGATCGGACTAACGCAAGGAAGCGTTTCAACCAAACCGTTGTCGTTTGAAGTGAGTGTACCATTTTCAACTCCAACGGGAGAGTATGTTGGAACCATAAGCTTAGTGGCGGTGGCGTCGTAGATGAAGAGATCTTCCAATTGGGAGATTTCTTTTTTTATTTTTTATTCAAAAAGTGACTGTGAATACAAAGTTACCAGAAGATTTCCAGACCTTTCAATTGCTGAAACGAAGGTGTTCAGAAATAAAAGAAAAGCAATAGCCCAAATGCAGGAATGGTTACCCTAGTTCATCCATCCTTTTGTTCAAAAGATGAACTAACTCAGGCTGATTTTTATGATAAACATCAGGAATATTAAGAGAGAGAATCCGTTTTTTAAGATAATAGTTCGGAAATCGACAGGCGAGCTCTTTCCGTTGCGATTCTTCCATGACTATGATCGTATCAGCCCAAGAGATTTGCTTTTCACTTACTGGGTGCAAATTGTACAATCCCGCAGATTTTGTTTCAAATCTCTCTCGAAAAATTTTCTCGGCAGTTTTACTCCGGTTCAGGTTTTGATTGCAAATAAAAAGGACCTTCATAAATCTATGTTCATATTTTTATTCATTATAAACTTTTTTCTTTTTTTATTGATTATTCCTTTTTCAAACGCTCAAGGTATTGCTGTTTCTCCTTCATCACTCGTCGTAGAGGGAGTCAGCGGAGAAACGGTATCTAGGCAACTTCTGCTCTTTAATCCCTCAACGCATCCAGTAAATTATAAACTCACTGTAAAAAATAATCCGGAACTGTTTATCATTGCGACCGAAGGAACACTCCAGAAAGAATCAAAAGAGATCATAACGTTCTCGGTGACGATGCCAGACAAAGAAATTGAAGATGCATTCATCATCAATGCTTATTCTTCTCAAAATGGAAAAGATATTTCGTTATCTCCCGGAGTATCCATTCCGATTACGTTAAAATCAAAAAGAGGAGAAGAAACGCAAACAACATCGTGGTTGACAAAAAGAAACATCACGATCGGAATTACCGCAGTATTATTTGTTATTCTTGTTCTGTATATCCTATTTTCAGACCAAAAAAAGAGCAAAAAGAAAAAATGAATATAGAATTCACCATGCATGCTCTCGAAAAATGTGAATATTCATATTTTCGCATAATGACGTTCTCAATGCGTTGCAATTCCCAGTGAAAGTTTCAAAAAGGCAAGGAAAATATCATTATGAAGCACACATTGATCAAGGCATTATTGAAGTTGTTGTAGAGAGAACAGAAAACAATTTAAAGGTAGTAACAGTATACTGGAGTAGAAAATGGAAATAACCTATGACGAGAATGCGGATGCAATGTACATTCGTCTAAGTAAGGGAAGTTTTTTCGAGAACAAAGTAGTTGATGATATTACTATTCTTGATTTCGATAAGGACGGTCATCTTCTCGGAATTGAGCTATTAGATGTAAAAAAAAGGATCCCCAACATGCCATTTGATAAAATTTCTATAAGAAGATTAGGTAAGCCAATTAAATCACTCGCGTTAAACGAGAAATAATTAATTTTTTATTGATAGTATAATTTTCCCGAGCTTTTTTGCTCTCTGTCTTTGACGCTTCCTTGTTTATTTATCCTCGGGCGTCTACTCTCAATATCTCGACGCAGACTGATATCCAAATGACGCAAAAATGAACTCATTCCTTCCTCGAGCTCAAATGGTCCCGTACAATGGCCTTCTTTTGCAGGAATTCCAGTAAAGACGGTTAATTTCTTTGAAAGATAATCAAGAAACAATAAATCATGATCAACCACCAACGCACTTTTTCCTTTTAATTCCATAAATTCGGCAATGACGGAAGATATTTTCAAACGCTGTTCAACATCGAGGTATGCAGAAGGTTCATCCAGCAAATACAGATCAGCATCTTGGCTCAAACATCTGCAAATCGCAACCCGCTGCAATTCTCCACCACTCAATTCTCCCAATTTCTTGAGCAACAATGGTTTGATGTTCAATGGCCGAATAAGAGGTATCTCATATTTCTGCACTGCGTGATGGACAGCAACGCTGACGAGCTCTTCGGGATCATATTCAATATATTGTGGTTTATAACTTACTTTGACATGAGTATCAATTGTTCCTTTATCTGCTTTTTCGACACCGGCAAGAATCTTGACAAAACTCGTCTTACCGATTCCATTCTCTCCTAAAACTCCAATTGTATCTCCTCTGAAAATTTTCCCTTCTTTCGCTTCGAGATGAAAACTGCCTACTGTTTTTGATATGTCTTCCCATGAGGTTAACACCTCAACTCCTTTTTGAACGATGGGCGGCTTTTCGTGGAATTTGATCACATGATCTCTAAAGCGAATATTTTCTTCTTTGATATATCCTTCAAGAAATGCATTCATACCGACGCGTGTTGCTTTGACACCGCCGACAATTCCATACACATCTTCTTTTCCATACATGATATGAATAAGATCAGTCATGTAATCAAGAATAATGAGATCGTGTTCCACCACCATAACAGCAGTGTGTTCATTGGCAAGATTTCGAATGAACATACTCACTTTAATTCGTTGCTTGATATCTAAGTACGAAGAAGGTTCGTCAAAAAAATAGACATTTGCTTTTTTTAACACGGTAGCAGCAATCGCAACCCGCTGCAATTCTCCACCTGAAATTCTTTCAATATCATTGTCAAGAATGTTTTCTAATTCTAATTCTTTCACGACGTGATTAAATTCTCCTTTTTGATCAACTTTCTTCAGTAAATCTTTTACTTTTCCTTTAGTTGTTTTGGGAATCAATTCAACTTGTTGTGGTTTATAGCTCACCACAATCTCTCCTTTTTTCATCTTCTCAAAAAAATTCTGTGCTTCAGTTCCTTTAAAGAAGGTGATGATATCATCGTAAGGTGCACCTTCTTCCTTTTCGTAGTTTCCGAGATTTGGTTTCAATACGCCTGCAAGAATCTTCACCGCAGTTGATTTACCAATACCATTCACTCCTAAAATACCGACTACTTTTCCAAAAATGGGAATGGGTAAATTGTAGAGATGAAATCCATTTCTTCCAAACTGATGAATAGGTGGAGAATCTAATTCTTCCGGCAAATTAATAATTGCAATGGCATCAAACGGACATTTATGTACGCAAATCATGCAGCCAATACATAAATTTTCTGCAATCCCTGCTTTTTTGTCTTCATCAATGAAAATACATTCCTCTCCTTTCCGATTGATAGGACACACTCTAATGCACAGATAATTTCCGCATCCATGCGGATTACATTTTTCCTTGTGAATAACGGCAATTCGAGACATAAGGCCAAGTGAATATAAGATCTTTATAAATATTCATACGTCAATTTGCGTAACCTCAACGTTTAAAAAACTTACACAACCCCCTACATTGAAGACTAATGACGGAAGAAATCACTCTTTGCGAAATTATTCATGGACTCTCTTTTGTACCCACCTTTGTTGGAGGATTTTCGCAGAGGCTTATCCATAGACAAGGACCCTTACTCCTTATTAGCTATAATTTAGGAAAAGGTCGAATGAGTGAGATCGTCTTGGATGGAAAAGATGTCGTCTATCATCAAATCGTTGTCGTTGACAGAGATAATACTCTCCTCGAGAAAAATATATGGGAAACTCCTCCTTCAAACGGAGCAGATTGGGAATCTCGCCTTGCAGAATACCTATGGAGATAAGCAATCTATTTCCCAACGCCACCTAATCCACTGTTTTGTTGACCGAAATCAAAACCACTCATGGACTTTTGTTCGATGGGAACGCATTGTTTTGTACAGCACGTAAAGCTATCGCTTGCCTCGATGAGTTTATCTGAACATTTTTCTCCCGCTAAACACATATCTCCTCCTTGAGATGCGCACGTTTTCCCGAGATTAATCGGTTCTGCCGGAGGCGGTGTTTGTTGAATCGGCGTATTTGCTGCTGGCACTGGTGCAGCAGACTGTTGTGCATTTTTCCCTTGACATGCAACTAAAAGTAATGCAACGATAACTATTCCAATCATTATTCCTCTTTTCATTTTATTTTCCCCGCATCTTGTGCAATTTGTTGTTGACTTGATTGCAATGCTTTTACTGTATTCTGAACTTGTTGCTGGTATGCTGCTGGAACTTGTCCACTTTTTGAAATGCGATCAAGCTCAGTAATTAAATCCTGCCAGTCTTTGCCTAAATTAGTCAACGCCATTCGTGCAGATGCAGCATTTTTTGAATCGTATGCAGATTGGAGAGCAGCTTCATCGTGCTCACCACGATCATAAATCGACCGCAATGTTGTGACATCCACATTCAACTTCTGCAAATTGTCAATTAATTTGTTAATCTGGTCTAATGCTGTTTGAGAAACGTCGAGCCAAAAACTGATGGGTTGCGCATTATATGCCCAATCTAATCCAGGACCACCCACTTGAACAAGCTGCAAACTCACTCCCAAAATTTGGATTTGGACTTTCAACACCTCTCCATCATTTTCTTTCCCCAACGCAGTTTCTAAATCACCACGCAATCCTTTTAGCTCATCGAATTTTTGATTAATTTGAGTCATATCCCAACCAGAACTCTCAATGTACACACGTACATCTTCAAGCTGAGTCATTGTTTCATCAAACAGAGAAAGTGTGTTTTTCTGATTCACTGTCCAATACGCAGCTTTCGCATTGTCAATCTCGCTTTGCCGTGCTTTGGTTTCTTCTCCAATCTTTCCTAGCCACGTCAATGGATTTCCACCTTTGGATTTAATCAATGCATCTGCCTTCTGATTAAATGAGTTGAGGATTGTTCCCATCTCTTGAATTCCTTTATTCAATTCATCATGGGTTTTTGCACCTCGAGCATCTTCTCTCTTCGCATGAAAATCAGCTTCAAGGGATGTTAATTCAGCAGTATCTCCGAGCAATGACGTGACATAACTTACCGTCGCATCCATATTAATTTCAAGCGTCGTTGCCAACACATCTAATGATGCTTGTCTAATTTCAAGCTGTTCTGCGAGCATGCTTTGCTGATCTGCAATGACGATGCTCGATCCTATTACAAGAAAAACAATTAATAATATCCATTTCTTCATAATCTATCACCTTTAATGGTCTTTTTGCGTAGGTATTTAAAAAATTTTTCTAAAATTTGTTTTGCTTGTATTGTTTTTCAAAACGGTGAACTGGTTTAATGTAGTTCTTTATTAGTAGTAAAAATAGAAAGATTTATATATATATATATATATCTTCCAATCCTTCATGGAATCCAATGGAACAGAACCGAAAAGCATTGACGACATTCTCCCAGGCAATTTTCTCGGCGAATTACCGACCTTTCTTCAAACTCTGGAAATAGCAACCCTTCTTGCATCATATCGAGATGGAACGGGCGGATTAAAAGAAGAAGTTGATGGATTATACGCTGGCTCTCGTGATGATTATTCAAGAATGACAGATCTTGATAGCGCGTGTGCCTCAATAAATCCGGTTGGATGTACTTTTGCCACATTTGAAAGAAGGGACGGAAAAAGAATTATCCGATTTTATAATCAGAAACAAGAAAAAGAAGAGGGACAAGAAGATGGGGAACAAGAAGTATATAAGATAGATCCTAATTCATCTCGCATTATTGAGGGGGTTGCATCACCAAGTGCAGAAGGCCTTGTTCTTTTTATTTATTATATAGATCGTCAATCTGGAAAGTCACATTGTGTTGAAGCAATATCCTTTCATGGCGATCAAACCGATAGAGGTCTAGGGTATTTCACAGATACTGGTCACTTGGAAAAGAATTATTTTGACAGAAATAAAGTCATAAAAAATGATGATATGAAACCGATATATGACCATCTTGTTGCGAATCTTCAACGCCAATAATCATACCACCATCATTCTCTGAATTCTTTTTTATTCTCTGATGAAAAGTAAAAAATCGCGAGACGTCATCAGGTAGAAATGAAGTTTTTACTCAATGCAGCGATAATGTTATATAATAAGATGGGAAAGAATAATAATGAACCAGAAAACCAGGAACATTTTAACAACCATATTCTTATTTCTCATGGCTGGTCTTTTTGAAATTGGTGGTGGTTATTTAGTCTGGTTATGGTTGCGAGAAAGTTATAGTTGGATTATTGGCGTTGTTGGAGGATTTATTTTATTTCTTTATGGAATAGTTCCAACGTTTCAGCCATCATACTTTCATAGAATCTATGCCGCTTACGGTGGAATTTTTATTATTATGGCAATGTCGTGGGGGTGGATTGTTGACGGATTGAGACCAGATAGGTTTGATTTGCTTGGATCATTCATCGCTCTTCTTGGTGTTGGAATACTATTTTATTGGCCAAGGAAAGGAGAAACAGCATGGCAATAATGATCACGGTTGCATTGTTTTTTATTGCAGCGTTGTTTGAAATAAGCGGCGGATACTTAGTGTGGCAATGGCTGAAAGAGAAGAAAAGTTGGACATTGGGATTACTTGGTGGCATTATTCTTTTTTTATATGGAATTATCCCTACATTCCAACCAGCTCCTTTTGGAAGGGTTTATGCAACATATGGTGGAATATTTATTGTCTCTTCAATTATATGGGGAGCAATGATAGACAAGAAGATGCCAGACAAATATGAACTAATTGGTGCTTTGATTACCCTTGTAGGCGCTTTGATCATTTTCTACGCACCACGTTGAGAACAGTCGAACAAACCTTTAAAAACAAAATCACTCCACTACTGACTATGAAATGCGAGATCTGCAAGGAAAAAATCGAGGAAACCTTTCTCGAGAAAATACTGGGAACAACCATTAAAGACGAAAAAGGAAAGAAGCGTATGGTGTGCAATCATTGTCAGAAAAAACTTCGCACGAAAGAGAAAATTCTTGAACACCTCACATAACGCCCCCGTAGCATAGTAGCCATTGCGGCGCTTTCGTAAAGCGCAGGTCATGGGTGCAACTCCCATCGGGGGCTTTAATCATTAGAAAAAGTGAAGTTTATATAATCAAACAATAACTAACGAATGATAAATACATGCCCCCCACTAATACAAGCAAGATATGTATCCTCCTTTCTGTTGGAGTATCTCTTCTCTTAATCTACTTATGGGCAAGTGATTCTATTGAAACAGAAAAATTGTATTCTTATAATGGTGGGTTTTATTATACTATTTGGCAAAGTGAACCAACTTCTAAGTGTTTAAACGTTGCCCCGAACTACCTAAATTTAAATGAAAAAGAAAGGCTACTCAAATCTGAACTAACAATAGAGAAACAATGCAATTTAACTGAAGCACATATTTCTTTTTCTATAACTGATCTCGTCGATTTCCAAATTGAAAATCATACTAATTTAACAATTACAAATTCTACTGAAAATGGAATTTTATTACTCAATATAAGCTCACGAAATATGGGTTTATATCAAACCTATCCTCTAACATTCTATTTTAAAATAAACCATGACGCATATAGTTATTATCGTGTTGGAGGAGAAAGTGTAAAAATAGGGGAATTCACTCTTATTTTTGACAATTCTATCTTTAAGGGTCATATATGCGAAGGAGAGGATTGTTTCAACATTATTGAAGGGGATGCAAGAGAAGAAGCATTGTGGAAGGGGAATACTAAAACTTTTAGAATAAATAGTGCAAATGGACCTTTGATAAGATTCAATTCAAAAAGTCGAGGATGGAATCTCGCACTAAAACTCTTAGATGCTTTTATCTTGGGATCAATTACCGTTATTCTTTATGAAATTCTAAACATATGGTTTATTCATAAATTATTAAAAGACAATTAATATCATTGGGTCCAACACATTAATTATTTCAAGAAAATAAAATGAAAGAAAAAAATTACTGGATAACGACGTGATTAACACCGCGTATTCGTTCGTTCAAATTCTTTTTCCCCACCAGATCCCTTGGTCACTTCGACCTCGGAATTTCGGGTAATGCATCCGTTTTGTGCGGACCAATCAACTTCTTGTGTCAATGTTCCGATGTACTGTCCGTCTTTGTACCAATTGCTTTCCACATCGTGTCCGACTCCTAATGTTCCCGATACATCCCGATCTCTTACATAAGTACCTTGGTCGGTATTCCAGGTCGTTTCGCTATCAAAATGGTATGCCAGTGCCGACCCAACCATCACTAAGGCAAATAGTGTTCCTATCAATAACTGTTTTTTCATTTTTTCACCTCATCTTTTTTAATACTACATCTACACGAATTGCAGACGTATCCTCCATTCCAAAGAGAAACAAGAACAACTATGCCCTACCTCATGCCCGAGATGCGAGAAATTCCTCAAAAATCATCCCATAAATATGAAGTGCTCATTTTATTTAAATCTTTCCAAAAAAAGAAAAGAATGAGCGTATTCTTGAAAAAAGTCTTCCGAGAAAATCAAGAGGACAAATAATCCACTGCCCACTAGCCATGTTGCGGTGAGCTATTTAAACGGAAATATTCCGGAAGAAGTAATGATCCAGAATACCTTTCTGTTCCTCGATGGCATTGGAGATGAAAAAGAAAAACATCTCTGGCAACAAAGAATTACTGATTGGCATGAATTTTTAGGAAAAGAAAAAATAAAAGGAATTTCAACGGAAAGAAAAGGAAAATACGATGAAGAATTGAGAACAGCAAAAACAGCGTTGGTTGAATACAACTCCTCCTACTTCATTAAAATTCTCCCCTCATCTGAAACATGGAGACTCTATCAACACTTCAAAGATGATGCCGTCTTTCTTGACATTGAAACATCTGGAGTCTCCCGATATGATAATGTTACGGTTGTCGGATTGTTTGATGGATTCAATACGAAAATTATGATTCATCGCATTAATCTCGATATGGCAGCATTGAAAGAAGAATTAAAAAAATATAAACTCATTGTCACATTCAACGGTGCAGTGTTTGACATTCCTTTTCTGAAAAAAAGATATCCTCATCTCATTCCAAACATCCCTATTGTCGATCTTCGCGTTCCGTGTGAACGAATCGGTCTTAAAGGGGGATTAAAAAAGATAGAAAAAGAATTGGGCATTAAACGAAATCCCATTATCGAAAAATTATGTGGAGGAGATGCTGCATTGCTCTGGAGAATGTTTCGTGGCTCAGGCGATGATTTTTATTTGAAATTATTAGTAGAATACAACGAAGAAGATGTCATTAA
>JAHFLI010000033.1 GCA_023255615.1 Candidatus Woesearchaeota archaeon | reverse complement strand
GGGGTATGACTGATCACGAAATGAACTTCCTTGGAAATTTAAGGTCAATTCGCGAAGAGTTTCAATTATAGCATGATATTTTTCCTTCCGGGATTAATAAAAATACGTCAGCAGAGAAGTTCTAAATTTTCCCCACCGTGATTTGGAATAACGGTTGTTCTTCCATCTGAGTGTTCGAAAAACATATGGCTTCCTTCCTGTCGCTTTAATTCAAACCCAAGTTTCTTAAGAACAGAAGATATCTCTCGGGCAAGGAAGCTTTGACATCACGCTTCAACTTCAATTTGTTGGAGACTAAGAAATTTTGGAGGAAGCTGAGGCTTTTTCATTTTCAGATAAAGCTTAATCGCTTCTTTTGTTCGCTTCATGAGATCATCATACGTCTTTGCCTGTGTATGACATCCAAGTAACCCAACTACTTCTGAAATAAGATAACCATCTTGTCCTTTCTATGAGGATATTAAAAGTTCACACATAAAGTACGTTCTTTAAGTGCTTATATAGATTTTGTTCTTCATAAGGTTGCGATCAATGAAACGATCACTCTATAAATTAAATATCATCAAGGTATCAAATGAAGAAAGCACAGCACCGCAGCCCTAACGAAAGAATTAAGAATAGAAAACTATATAAATTCTTAATGCTTCATTCATCATGAGGTCATCAAAATGATAATAGCACTAAGTAAAGGAAGACAGATAACTATTCCAGCGGAATTTAGAAATGAGTTTGATCTCCAAACGGGATCAAAATTAGAGATCATAAAGAAGGGAAAAGAGATTCTCCTACGTCCAGTCGGAAATGAGCTTGAAGACATATTCTCGAAAGCAAAGAAGGTAAAGCCAAAACATCATCTCACCGCAAAACAAATGGATGAGTTAAATGAGGCACTTTAGGGATGAGGTACATAGACAGTAATATTCTTGCTTATGCATTTTATGAGAATGAACACAGAGAACGCTGCCAGGAATTGATTAAGGAGGGGGGAATAACTAACACGGTTAATGTTCTTGAAGCATTTAATATCATTCAATATCAGGTGAATACTGAATACGCGACAACGGTAATCAGATCGCTACTCAAATCAAAGATCATCATCATCGAAATTAATATCAATTCAGTGTTCGAAACGCTTAAAAGAACGACAAAGCTGAAGAAACTAAAAATCAATGATCTGTTGCATTATACCATAGCAGTGATCCACAATTGCTCTGAAATTGCAAGCTTTGATCATGATTTCGATAATTTGGATATTCCTAGAGTGTCATAAATGGCTGCATAGCTAAGGTGTTTTATTTCGCCACATCCTTCACAACACCACCGGTCACCTGAATCAAATCTTTTGCTTTCATTTTAATGGATTTTGTGTGCAATCCAGCGTTAAATGCAACGTCATCATTCTCCTGCACCTTTTTATCGAAGTATATCTTTAAGCCAAACAAATTTCCAAACGGAGGAACAGCGCCAATAGAACACCCTGATATTTTTTTGACGTCATCGGCAGTTGCCAGACGAATTTCCTTTAGATTCAACTCCTTTTTCACTTTTTCCAAATCAATTTCCCGATCTCCGGGAACAACAACTTGTATGAATCCATGTTCAGTTTTGCAAAGAAGCGCCTTACATCCTTGCTTTAATTGAGTTCCTCTCACTTTCGCAGCCTCTTCTGATGTAAAGACTGCTTTGTGTTCAAGCACTTCGTAGGGTATCTTCTCATGATCAAGAGATTCTCTCACCTTATCAAATACAAACTCTTTTTGTTGCTTGACTATATCCATCTTTATATGCAATTCACGCAATTGTTCTGCTCCAACCTCGGAAGGCGCACCATCCATCAACGATTGTGCTTGCTTATTCTTTGGGAACGCAATAACATCTCGAATAGGGACATTATCTCCGGAAAGTAATGCAATCATCCGATCTAATCCAAGGGCAATTCCTCCGTGCGGTGGAGCTCCATAACGGAATGCATCAAGCAAGAAACCAAATTTTTCTTTCGCTTCTTCAGGACCGATTCCAAGAAGTCGAAATAATCTACTTTGAACTTCAGGATTATGGATTCTAATACTTCCACCACCTAATTCTGTTCCATTCAACACAAGATCATATGCTTTTGCTTGTGCGTGTTTGGGATCTTTATCAAAAGTCTCCATATTTTTTGGAGAAGTAAACGGATGATGCATCGCAACATATCGTCCTGCATCTTCGTCATAATCAACTAATGGAAAATCAACAACCCACAATAACTCATCTTTTTTTTCATCGATCAATCCACGTTGTTTTCCGAGTTTCATTCGTAAATTTCCCAATGCGTCATACACAATTTTTGGATTGACATCCGAAACAAATAACAATAAATCATCTTTCTTTGCGTGAGTTTTTTTCAGCAGTTCTTTCTGCACATCATCGCTCAAATATTTTACAATGGAACTATCTAACTTGTGACCATCACATTTAGCCCATGCTAATCCTTTCGCCCCATAGATTTGAACAAAAGGAATGAGTTCGTCAATATCTTTTCTCGAGAATGCAGCGCATCCCTTCGCATTAATAACCTTGACCACTCCGCCTTTAGAAATATTGTCAGTAAATACTTTGAAATCAGATTTCTTACAAATTTCCGTCACGTCTACTAACTCTAAATCAAAGCGTACATCGGGTTTATCACTTCCATATTTTTCCATTGCGTCGTGATAGGATAACCGTGGAAAAGGTGTCTTCAACTCAACATCCTTTATTTTCTTCCAGATTGTTTTAATCAATCCTTCAACGATCTCCTGAATATCTTCTTGCTCGATAAAACTCATCTCAACATCTATTTGAGTAAATTCAGGCTGTCGATCTGCACGTAAATCTTCATCACGGAAACATTTTGCGATCTGCACATAGCGATCATAACCTGCAACCATCAACAATTGTTTGAATAACTGAGGACTTTGTGGCAAAGCATAGAATTTTCCAGGATTAACGCGAGAAGGAACTAAATAATCTCTCGCCCCTTCTGGCGTTGATTTGGCCATGATGGGCGTTTCAATCTCTAAAAAATGATGATCATCAAAATAATCGCGCACGATTTTGGTAACCTTATGGCGCAACATCAAATTTTTTTGCAATTTTGGTTTTCGCAACTCTAAGTAGCGATACGTTAATCCCATTTCTTCAGAAACATCAACACGATCATCGATTTCAATCGGTGGCGTATCTGCTTTATTGAGAATCTCAATCTCATCAACAAGGATTTCAATTTTTCCCGTTGCTAATTTTGGATTGGTCATTCCTTCCGGCCGTAATCTGACTTTTCCTGTAATCGCGATAACATCTTCTCGTCTCAGTTTGTCCGCAATCTCAAGAACGTTCTTATTATGAGAGGGGTCAAACACAATCTGCGTAAATCCATAGCGATCTCGCAAATCAATAAAAATAACTCCTCCGTGATCTCTCCGTGTATGAGTCCATCCGCAGAGACTGACTGTTTTTCCTTTTTCCTTATCGGATAGTTCTCCGCATGTATGCGATCGCTTCATGAAATTTTTCCTCGCAATTGTAACTCCAGAATTAAATCATTGACTTTCTTTACCTCATATTTAATACCATCAAACTGTCTGCGTAATTCGGAATTTCTAAAATCTAAGCGTAACATTTTTTCATAAATTTCTTCAACTGCTTCCCGGATCTGAAGCACAAGATCAAAATTTTTCGCAATGCTTGAATAGGTTGCTTTTCGCGTCAATTCTCCCACAAGATCACACAATCCGCTTAGGTAATAGTCAACATTGACCATGTCATCGGTAAATCCCGGCAACCGTTTCGCTTTCAGAAATTCATAATATCCAATTGCTTCAACATATTCTTGTATTGCAATTTTCATGGATCCTTGCGTATTTAGCATCGGATCTTTTTTTCCCATTTTGATCATGTCTTTTACGCTCAGAGAGATTTCTTTGTAATAGACGTCGGCTTGTTTCATGTCATCTCGATGAAGAGAATAAATTAATTGCTTGCTTAGTCTCGTGATTTCTCGAGAGCGTTGAATGAGTTCATCGCGGTCTTTCTCAAATCCATCAAACAATTCCTTTGCTTTTTTGAAGTTCTTTTCATTAATCATTTTCCCTGATCGAACTTCACCGGTTTTTTAAAGGTTTATGAAAATTTTCCGAATACAACCTGTTTTTCTTCCGGATTTTTTGCCATAACGTTTATTAAGAAGGAAGATATACCTGGAATGGATAACAATGAGAAACCTGTTGATTAAAAAAATAGAACAAGTGATGGGAGAAGAGAATTTCTTAGTGATGCGACTGACAATAGGGATGTCGCTTATGGTGTTCGGTTTCTTATTTTTTTCAGTCTTTTTTCTACGAATTTCACGTTCGTTTTCATTCCTTTTTCTTTTACTCATTCCCATTGGTTTCTACACCTACCATCAAGGGAGAAAATCGATCCCCTATGTTCACTTCAAAGAAGATTATTTCTAGAGAACAAATGATTTTTGAATCTCAGAATGTTCGATATAATCGTCTGGATGATCAAATCTCTCAATGCAGTTTCCTTATGATTCAAATCACAGTAGGTTATATTTTTGCATTAATGGCTATTGATTCGCTTTCACTTTTTGATATTGCATATTCAGTGGTGATCGTCGGCATAACAATACTTCTTATCATAAACCATCTGAATAGATTAGATGCGAAAAGAGTGCAAACAAGAAGGGTACTGGATAGATTAATGGGGGGTTTAACTCCAAATATTTAAAAACGCACCATATCTCCTCCGTCTCAAAGAGTTCTGTTTATACATTTACCATGGAATATGAAGGATTGTAATAGATAAATTCCGCATTCTCCAGAGTTTAAAACACAATAAAGACATTTTACAAAGGGAATTGATGACTATCTGAGAACGTTTGGTTATAAAAGATAACCACAACATTTAAATACATTTAATATCAGAATTCATTCATGGCAGATACATCCTCAACCTTCCGCGCAGCAATTGAATTTCTTCAGCGCGCTGGTGTCTATGATGTCATTCTCCCATTCATTCTTGTGTTTACTATTGTCTTTGCAATTTTTGAAAAAACCAAAGTATTCGGAACAGAACATATTGAAGGAAAAGAATATACCAGAAAAAATCTCAATGCGATGGCAGCATTCGTTGTTGCATTGCTCGTTGTTGGTTCTGCACAAATTGTCGAAATTCTCAATATCGTTTCTGCCCAAGTCGTTGTGTTATTGTTCGCTTCAGTATTCTTTTTATTATTAGTCGGATCATTTCAAAAAGAGGAGAAAGGGGTATTTCTTACCGGTGGTTGGAAAACAGCGTTCATGTGGATTATGTTTGTCGGCATCATCGTTATTTTCTTGAACGGATTTGGATATCTTAGCACCATTACCGATAGCGTCACGAGTGCAGGAAGTTCAGATGTAGTCGGTCTTATTATTTTAGCGATCATCTTAATCTTCTTTGTGTGGTTTGTCGTTCATGACACCCATAATATGAAATCAAGTGGCAGCAGTTCAAGCAGCGACCATCACTAAGGAATCCTATAACCACAACATTTATATATCTTGTTTGCGGCAGAGGATCAAATAAGAGGTGTGCTATGGCGAGTCAGTCTGCAATAATGCAACAAGTGTTTAATGATCTCAATTCATGGGGTTTTACCGATCTGGTTCTTCCATTTCTGTTGATATTTACGATACTGTATGCAATCCTATCAAAATCTTCTCTCCTTGGGGATGGAAAGAAAAATATGAATACGGTTGTTTCTCTCATCTTTTCGTTGATTGTGGTTGTTCCCCACGTTACTAATTCCTATCCTACTGCATTTGATCCCGTGGATATCATCAACAAAGCATTGCCTCAGGTTTCCGTATTAGTCGTTGCAATTATTATGCTGCTTATTCTGATCGGATTATTCGGCCAGGAAAAAGTCTTTTTAGGAATGTCTATGCCAGGCTGGGTCGCATTAGCATCCCTTGTTGCGATAATCATTATCTTTACAGGATCAGCAGGTATTGCAGGATCAAGTATTACCGATTGGCTGAGTACAACGTTTGGTTCTGATATTACTGCCGTCGTGGTGATGATTCTGGTATTCGGCATCATCATCGCATTCATTACCGGTGGCGAAGGAAAGAAAGAAGATATCAGTGCACTCAATAGAGTCGGTATTGATCTTTCGAAATTATTTGGCGGTGGTGGCAAACACTAACGATGGCCACCTTTGTTGATGTTTCTGGATTGACGGCGTTCTCGAACATATTTGCCTTTTTATTTACAGTTGTTATCGTTTACGCTCTTCTCACCTATACCCGTGCCCTAGGTGGCAATATGGTGGTGAGTGTTCTCATTGCGATCCTTATTGGAATTTTCGTCCTTATCTCTTCTTTCGCTACCAACATCGTCTTAGAAGTTGCACCATGGTTTGCAGTGATATTTGTTTTTGCAGTCCTCTCATCAATGGCGTTCGGATCCTTTGGAGCATCTACTAATATTCCTGCATTTCAGGGACTGAAAGCAGTCACCCTTGTGTTTTTCATTGTCATCATGGTTCTCTTAGCTCTGGGAAAGATAACATCGAGTGCAGTTCCCTCGACAACAACAACGGGAACAACCTCAACATCAGGTAGCGTTGGCCTAAGCTTGATAACCGATCCCCGAGTATTTGGTGTGATTATTATCGGTTTAATATCTGTATTTACAATTGCATTGCTCACCACAAAATCGATGTAAAGAATTATTTCGTCTTCATCATTCGTTCTAATTTATTGACGTTCTCGGTAAACGTCGGAAGAATTTTCTGAAAGACTTTTTCCATTGCTTTGATTTCAACTCCAACATCTTTGATATTGGTATCGTAATCATTAATTTTTCCAATAACGCCTGCATGCAACGCTTCAAAGCGTTCTTTCATATCTTTCAATTCTTGATCTATCTGCGTTAATCGTGTTTCTACTTTATCTTTCCATTCAACCATTTTATTGATATCCTTCACGAGAGTAGTCCACTTCTCATCAATAATCGCTTCTGCGATTTCCTCAATTTTATCTTCAGGAAGCTGATCTTGCTGAGGTTGTTGAGGTGGTGGCTGATAGGAAAAAGATTGTTGAGGTTGCTGCATAGGAGGCCTTCCCGGTTGGGGCATTTGAAATCCCTGATCGAATCCAGACAACGCATCAGAAATTTCATCAGGAGAATATCCTTGTGATTGAAGAGCCATAATAATAGAATCATCGTCCATACCCTGTTGTCTGAGTGCAGCTAATTGCTGTGCAGCACTCGGCTTAACAGCTTTTTTTTCCCCCATTCCAAATAAAGGTGCCATTTCTACTACCACCCGATAACCATTCTTAGCTTATATAAACCTTTCTGTTCTTTCTTTCTTCATTTTTTCTCTAAAATGGAAAAGATTCATCCAAAAAGAAAGAAAAAGTTATAATTTCTTCGAGAGCATTTCTCTAACTTTCTCCTCAACTATCGCGTCAATTTCGTTTTTTGTCACAAATTTTACAGGCTCCCACATGTCAATATAACGCTGCAACACTTTGACATCATCGGTTGTTGCGCGTAATTTAAGTTCTTTAAACATTAAGGCAACACGGTCCTTTAATTCGATGAGGTCTCTTCGAATCTCTTTAATATCCGTATAGCTTACCTTAATTTCCGTGTCAAGTTGCTTTGATCGGGAAATCAAATTGGAATCCGTAATTTGGATTTTTTTTCGAATATTTGCAAGCGAATCTTCCAATGTTCGAACACGACCCATGAGATCTCGAACTTGTGCAAGAGCATCATCATGCGGCATCAGTGGAAGATCTTTTTTCTTTGCCCCAAAATCAAAATTCAATTCAACCATGGCTCTCTTTTTACGTTGAGAAGTTTATAAAAGTAAGGGTTGTTAAAAGGAAGTTCAACTAAATTTAAGAACGGCTAACCTGAAGCATCAGGACACTAATCATTGATTCTTACTCGTTGTCCAGGTATAAAACCATCTAAGGTTACTTCTTCCATGAGAAGAGAATTCAATCATCTTTTAAAAATATTACTAGATCGATGTACCGCTATGCAAAGAAGGACAATTATTTCGTTCTAACAAAACCTTTTAAAACACCATCATTCTAAATTCATCAAAAAAAGAGGTACCTATGGCATTATTTGGAGAGAAAGGTCCGTTCTCCTATGAAGTTGCTCATGAAGGAGATGAGGTCATTGTCAATATCAATTGCGAAGAGTATACTCGCTTGCCTTCTATCGAAGATGATCCTATCACCATGACGAAAACCATGGATATCCTGATTGAAGTAAAGGATGCAACAAAAGTTGTCTTCTACCAAAAAAGAAATTACGAGTATGAATACGGCCAGATCAGATTGTTATCTGAACTGTCTCATCTTCAAAATATGCTCGTGAAGAGAAAAGATTTGCTGGGCTTTGGATCGCTTGTTGGGGACCAGACATACGCAAAATATCTCGCCGCAAATTACTCAAGGATCCAACAGCTTATTGCCAGCATTCTCAAATCAGATCCTGTTGGTGCGTATGTAGAACTTGCGCGCATTATCCGAGATGAGCGTATTAAGATTCAAAAATCAACTGATCAAACCGAGCAGGTTGCCGTCAATAATTTTATCCAGAAAATTGAATATGTCAAAGCATTGCTGGAGCGTACCAAACTTATTACGCTCGCACAAACCGACATTGCGGGTTTCAAATACGGATCACGAGAGATTTATCGAAAAATTTTCCGTCCCAATATTCGTCCTGACTTCATGTTTACTAAGTTAATGAGTACATACCCATTAAATGCGACTGAAGTTGATAACTACACACTCAATAATACCGACGTGGCAATCTTTGAACTTCCCGATACCGTTCAATATCTGTATCATATTGTTCCTCCGGAATTTAAACTTCCTGAAGAAAAATATGAACTCCTTGATACGGCAAGAAAAATTCTCGCAGAACATCAGCCAAAAAAAGATGAATTTGTTGACCCCGAACGAATGCGGCAGGTGTTCTTTAACGTCGGGTCTGATCTCATTGAAGAGCTAGCAACCTATCGATCATTAAAATTAAAGCAAAAAGAAATCGAAGAATTAACAAACATTCTCGTGAGATACACCGTCGGATTCGGTCTTATTGAAGTCTTGTTGCAAGATGAAAAGATCCAAGATATCACCATAAATTCTCCGATGGGGAATATTCCGATCTTTATCGTTCATCAGGATTTTGCTGATTGCAGAACGAATATTATTCCAACCAGAATGGAAGCAGATTCCTGGGCATCGAAATTGAGAATGTTGTCGGGAAGACCATTAGATGAAGCGAATCCTATTCTCGACACGGAGCTTGCCTTACCTGGAGCAAACACCAGAGTTGCCGTTGTTTCATATCCGTTGAATCCGACGGGACTGGCGTATGCCTTTCGAAGACATCGTGACAAGCCCTGGACATTTCCTCTCTTCATTAAAAACAGAATGATGAATCCATTGGCAGCAGGAACATTATCTTTTCTTATTGATGGTGCACGAACGTTGCTCGTTGCAGGAACACGAAGCGCAGGAAAATCTTCTCTTCTTGGAGCTGTTCTCGTTGAAGTGATGAGAAAATATCGTATTATTACCATTGAAGATACTCTTGAATTGCCCGGTTCTGCATTACGAAATATGGGATTCAATATTCAGCAATTGAAAGTTGCTGCTGCCATGACGAAGGGAACCTCAGAAGTGCCCGCTGAAGAAGGAATTCGAACAACGTTGCGTATGGGAGACTCTGCATTAATCGTCGGTGAAGTGCGTTCAAC
>JAHFLI010000032.1:849-9821 GCA_023255615.1 Candidatus Woesearchaeota archaeon | reverse complement strand
GGAATGATTGCAATCGGTGCGGGCCTTGCAATCGGATTAAGTGCGATAGCCGCAGGGTACGCAGAAAAATCAATAGGAGTAGCAGCGATTGGTGCTATGGCTGAAAAAGAAGAATTATTTGGAAAAGGATTAATCTTAACCGTTATTCCCGAAACCATTGTGATCTTCGGATTCGTCATCGCAATATTAATCCTCGTCTTTTTAGGAGGCGGCGCATAAATGGGTCTCCAAGACGTCAAAGAGGAGCTTCTCAACGAGGCACATCACGAAAAGAACGTGATTCTTGAGAAGGCAAAGATTGAATCTACACAGATTATGGAGCACGCAAAAAAGAAGGCCGCTGAGGAAAAAGAAAATTCCCTCAAGGCAACGAAGAAGAATCTTGAGGAAAACGAAAAGCGAGAAGGTGCAGCTGCTCTTCTTGATGCTAAGAAAAAACTTCTTGCGGAAGAGAAAGAATTGATGCATGGAGCAATTGAAAAAGTCAGAGATCATCTGTCATCGTTAAAAAAGAAAGAACGTGAAGAAATACTTTCTACGCTGTTGGCAAAAGCAGCCGCCGAGATAGCCATTGGCAAAATTATATGCGACAACGCAGATGCACCAGTATTCTCCTCGTACATCGTGGAAATGAAACCGATAACGGGTGGCTTTATTGCAGAAAATAAAGATGGCACTATTTCAGTCGATTTAACCTTTGACACCATGCTCGAGGAAGTGAAAGAAAAATATTCTCAGGAGGTTATGCGCGCCCTGTTAAAATGAGACTCAGTGAAAATCCATACGCCTATGTACGCACCAGAGTGATGAGAGCCATGCTCTTGAAGAAACAGGAGTATGATCAGCTTCTGAAAATGCAACTTGGAGAAATTACGAGGTTTTTACAGGATTCTGCATACAAAAAAGAAATTGACGAACGCGCAACAATGCTTTCTGGACCAGTATTACTTGAATCTTCACTGAATGCAAATCTCGGTCAAACGCTCGCAAAGTTGAAAAGAATTTCTGACGAGAACTTGTTAAAGATCATTTCGGTTTATGTACGACGATGGGATATCGAGAATATCAAAACAATTCTTCGTGCACTAACAACAGGTTCAAAAGAAAATTTATCAATGCTGATCATGCCATGTGGAGAGATGGACGAGAAAAAAGTAAAAGAATTGGCACAGCTCAAATCAGTTGAAGAAGTATTGAAGGAATCTAAACTCGTTAGTTATGCTCTTCTTGAGACGGCAATGAAGAAATATAAAGAAAGCAATGACCTTGCCATCATTGAAAATGCGCTTGATCAATTATACTTTAATGAAGTCGTTGAATTCTCTTCGTCATTGCCGAAATCAGGTACCTTGTTCAGAGAATTTTTAGAAACAGAGATTGAAATAAAAAATATAGTGACGTTAGTACGGTTAAAGAGAGGTAACATACATAGCAAAAAAATTAGTGAAATGCTTATTGCTTTTGATGGAAAACCAATTCTTCCTTCTGTCAAACTTCTTGATACCGAAAATATAGAGGAAATATTTAGTCTTCTGAAGAAAACACCGTATGCAAAAATTGCGCTTCTCGCTCATGCAATGGTAAAAGAAAAAAACTCACTGATTGATTTTGAGAATGCGCTTAAACAATATCTTCTCCGGAAAACAGCATTGCTCTCTCATCAACACCCCTTGTCTATTGATGTGATTCTTGGGTATATGTTTGCCAAAGAACGTGAAGTGGAGAATTTGAAAACAATTATTAAAGGAAAACAGCTTGGCGTTGATGAACAATTTATCCAAGAACAATTGGTGATTGCCTAATGTCAGAAATTGCAGTCATCGGAGAGAGCAAATTCATTTTGGGATTTCAGCTCGCAGGAATTCAGACGACAAAAGAAATAGATAATCCTGATCAAGTAATAGATGTCATGAAAGAAAAGCGATTTGGTATTGTCATTATTGATGAACCAACCATGACAAAGCTTCCTGAACATTATCAAATGATGGTTCAAGAATCAATTCATCCCGTAGCAGTCGTATTATCAGAGAAAGAATCGAGTGATGATTTACGAAAAATGATTATCAAATCCATTGGCGTTGATGTGTGGAACAAATAGGTGAGAGAAATGGAAAAAGGCATATTATACAGGATCGCAGGACCCGTCGTGGTTGCAAAGAATCTAAAAGCAAAAATGTATGATGTCGTGCGGGTAGGAAAAGAAAAGTTAATGGGAGAAGTTATTCAAATTGATGGTGATAAAGTTATTATTCAAGTTTATGAAGACACGTCTGGAATTAAACCAGATGAAGAAGTCATTAACACTGGAAAACCACTTTCAGTTGAACTTGGTCCGGGTTTGCTGACGTCAATTTACGACGGTATTCAACGTCCTCTTCCTGTTCTCCAAGAATTAATGGGCGACTTCATTAAACGTGGTATTGATGCTCCCGGTCTTGATCGCAAGAAAAAGTGGGACTTTAAAGCAACAAAGAAAAAAGGAGAGAAAGTGAAGGGAGGAGACATTTTAGGAGAAGTTGAAGAAACAGAAGGAGTCATGCATAAGATTCTTGTTCCTCCAAACATTGAAGGAAAAATTACTGCTCTAGAATCAGGGAAATATACTGTAGACGACACTATTGGAGAACTTGACAATGGAACAAAGATACAATTAATGCATTCTTGGCCGGTAAGAAAATCTCGTCCAGTGAAGCAAAAATTGCCGCCGATAACACCACTCATTACGGGACAGCGTGTCTTTGATGCATTCTTCCCGCTTGCAAAAGGTGGAGTAGCTGCAATTCCAGGTCCATTCGGTGCGGGAAAAACAGTTTCTCAACAACAATTAGCAAAATGGTCTGATGCAGATATTATTGTGTACATTGGATGTGGAGAGCGTGGAAATGAAATGACTGAAGTGTTGACTGAATTTCCTCATTTAACCGATCCGCGAAGTGGACGACCATTGATGAACAGAACAACATTAATTGCAAATACATCAAATATGCCCGTTGCTGCACGAGAAGTTTCTATTTATACCGGCATCACCATTGCAGAATATTATCGTGACCAGGGATTTTCAGTTGCATTAATGGCAGATTCCACATCGAGATGGGCGGAAGCAATGAGAGAAATTTCATCTCGACTAGAAGAAATGCCCGGTGAAGAAGGATATCCTGCGTATCTCTCGACAAGATTGGCAGAATTTTATGAGCGGGCTGGTCGTGTTATTCCTCTTGGAACAGATAAGGAAGGATCAATCTCCGTTATTGGTGCAGTCTCTCCTCCTGGAGGAGATTTTTCAGAACCAGTGACGCAATCCACATTGAGAGTCACCAAAACATTTTGGGCATTAGACGCAAAACTTGCTCAGCGTCGTCACTTTCCGTCTATTAACTGGTTGACTTCGTATTCATTATATTTGAATCAACTTTCTCCGTGGTTTAAGGAAAGTGTATCTGCTGATTGGACTGAAACCGTCGCTCACTGCATGAAGATTTTGCAGGAAGAAGATAAGCTGCTTGAAATCGTTCAGCTTGTCGGTTCAGATTCTCTGCCTGAAAAAGAACAATTAACGCTAGAAGTTGCTCGATTGATTCGAGAAAATGTGTTGCAACAAAACGCATTTCACGATATCGATACATTCTCTCCATTGCCAAAAACCTATCGATTAATGAAAATAATTCTCCATTTCTCATCACTGGCACAAGGATCATTAGGCAGAGGAATGAGAATGAAACAGATTATTGCAACAAAAGCGAAGGATCGAATCGCCAATGCAAAATTCGAAAAAGATTATGATAAGCTATTAACAGATATTGAACATGAAATGCAAGAAGAATTCAATAAACTTGGGTGAATGTAATGTTAAAAGAGTACAAAACCATTGAAAAGATTGCCGGACCATTAATCTTCGTGAAGAATACAGAACCGATTGGATACGCCGATCTCGTCCGTATTCAGCTCCCCTCGGGAGAAATAAAGAACGGACAGGTTCTTGATACCTCAAAGGACATTGTGGTTGTCCAAGTATTCGAAGGAACCTCAGGAATTGATAAAGAAACAAAAGTCAAATTCTTAGGCGAAAATATTAAGCTTGCTGTTTCTAAAGACATGCTCGGAAGAATTCTGTCTGGAGCAGGAAAGCCGATTGATGGTGGTCCTGAAATTGTTCCAGAAAAGAGAGTAGAAATTATCGGAGCAGCAATTAATCCCTTCTCACGAAATTCTCCATCAGAATTTTTTCAGACGGGAGTATCCACCGTAGATGCAATGAATACTCTCGTTCGTGGTCAGAAATTGCCGATTTTCTCTGGATCTGGTTTACCACATAATGAGATCGCATTACAGATTGCTCGACAATCAAAAGTGGTTGGAGAAGGAGCAAAGTTTGCCATCGTATTTGCCGGAATGGGAATTACAAACGAAGAAGCGCAGTATTTTATGAGAGACTTTGAAGAAACTGGGGCTCTTGAACGCGCAGTTGTTTTTTTGAATTTAGCGGATGATCCTGCAGTAGAACGATTAATTACCCCACGCATGGCGTTAACGGCAGCAGAATATCTCGCCTATGAACATGATATGCACGTGCTTGTTATTTTGACCGATTTAACGAATTACTGTGAAAGTTTGCGTGAGATTGGAGCAGCACGAGAAGAAGTTCCTGGACGACGAGGATATCCGGGATATATGTATACTGATCTGGCTTCAATTTACGAACGTGCCGGTATGATTAAAGGAAGAAAAGGTTCGATTACGCAAGTGCCTATCCTCACCATGATTGGAGATGATATTACACATCCCATACCGGATTTAACAGGATATATCACCGAAGGACAGATTGTGTTATCCAGGGAGTTGCACCGACGAGGAGTCTATCCTCCAGTCGATGTTCTTCCTTCTTTATCGAGATTGATGAACTCAGGAATTGGTGGAAAGAAAACACGAGATGATCACAAACAAGTGTCTGATCAGCTTTACGCATTTTATGCAGAAGGTCGAGATTTACGAGGTTTAGTTGCCATTGTCGGAGAAGAAGCATTATCAGAGAGGGATCGACGCTTGCTTCATTTTGCAGCGGAGTTTGAGGACAATGTGGTGAGACAAAGCAACCGAGAAGATCGTTCGATTCAGCAAACGCTCGACATTGGTTGGAAATTACTGGCAAAGTTCCCGAAACGTGAATTATCCAGAATTTCTCCTGAATTAAAAGAAAAATACTGGAAAGGAACAGAGTAATGGCTGCAACCGTTAAACCAACCAGAAGCGAACTCATTGCGTTAAAGAAAAAGATTAAGTTAGCAAAATCAGGATATAATTTGCTCAAGAAAAAACGTGATGGACTAATTCTCGAATTCTTTGAGTTGCTCAAAAAAGTCAAAGAGTCTCGGGGAGAATTAACGCAGATCTACAAAGAAGCGCTTCATAAAATGTCCATTACGCGAACAGTCGAGAATGATCTACATATTCAATCCATTGCACTTGCAATAAAAGATCATCCGCATATTGAATTATCAGAGAAAAATGTCATGGGATTACGTGTTCCCAAGATTTCTGCAGATGTAAAGGAAAAGGAGTTTATGGACCGTGGCTATGGACTGCTTTCTTCCTCTATTAAAATCGATGAAACCGCTTCTGCGTATGAAAAAGTTGTGCAAAAAGTCATTGTTGCAGCAGAAGTAGAAACAACAATGAAAAAATTATTGCATGAAATTGAGAAAACAAAGCGAAAAGTCAATGCGCTCGAACAAATTGTCATTCCAAAAATGGAAAAAGACGCTGCCTACATCAGAATGCGTTTGGAAGAAATGGAACGAGAGAATTTCTCACGATTAAAATTAATTAAGAAAAGAATTTGATTTCTAGAGTACTGACGGTTTTTTCTCCAGCATCTTTTTCAATTCTCCGGAATGATACATCTCGGTTACAATATCGCTTCGACCAACTAATTCTCCATCGATATAGAGTTGTGGAAATGTCGGCCAGTTACTGAACTCTTTTACTCCCTGTCGCATAACATCATCGCTTAAGATGTCAAACGATCCAAAGTCTGCATGAAGAGTATGAAGAATACCAGCAACATTCGCTGAAAAACCGCATTGCGGCGCATCAGGATTACCTTTCATAAACAAAAAGATTCGTTTCGAATGAATTAACTGTTCAATGCGTTCTTTTAATTTCGCTTCCATTATTTCACCTTTGTATGAAGACGCAATGCATGAACAATTCCCTGAAGTTCGTCGCGCAATATCTCCGTGATCATCCGATGCTGAGCAAGAAGCGGTTTTCCCTCAAAGCCAGCATAGGTAACGGAAACCTCAAGATGTGCTCCAGGTTCATGATCCGCGTGTCCGGCACTTTCATCGTGAACAGAAACGTCCGATCCGGGAAGTGCGTTCTCAATTTTCTGCTTCACTTTTTCTGCAATATTCATATGTTTATTTCCCTTTGTTTTCTTTGAGTTTCTTAAAAAAGTCCATCGACTGCAAATGCATTCTCCATGTGTTCAGCGCAGGGCATGCCGAGAGATCGTATTCGCACGCATCAGCGTATTCCAATGACGCAAACAAATTCAAATCAGCAAGGGTTAATTCTTTTCCTGTTAAGTACGGATGTTTGTGCAACTGATTGTTCACAATAGGCAAATACCGATCCAATAACTCTTTTCCCTCAGCTAATCCTTTCTCATCTATTGGTTTTCCCATCATTGGCCCAAAGATTTTTGCAAAGGCCACTTTACTCATTGAACTGCCCACATGCTGAACAGAAAAATCCGTCCACTGATCGACCAATGCTCTTTCTTTCAACCCTTTTGGATACAACGAACTTCCTTTTTTATCACACAAATATCTAACAATAGCTCCACTCTCAAACAAAATAAAACCGTCATCATCAATTGAAGGAACCTTTCCTGAAGGATGAATAGCAAGGTACCATGGTGTTTTCAGGTCTTTCTGAAAATCCATCTCTTTGTACTCATACTCCATTCCCAAACTGATCGCAACATATTCTACTTTATTTGAATTTCCTGATCTTCTGTTTCCATAAATTTTTAACATAGTTTTTCCTCCTAAGTCCGTAGACCAACTCCTTTCTCAATAAAATACCAATTCAGCCAAAATAAAATAACCACAAAACCGACCAAGAAGCTTAGTCCAAGAGTAACAGAAATGTCTGAGAATCCGAGAAATCCATACCGAAAACCATTCACCATATAGAGTATCGGATTAAATTGAGAAATAAATTGCCAGACCGGCGGTAAAACAGAAAGGGAATAAAAAATGCCGCCTAAATAAGTCAGAGGAGTTAATACAAAGGTTGGCACAATTGAAACATCATCAAAAGATTTTGCAAAAATGCCATTCAGCAATCCTGCTAATGAGAATACTAATGAGGTGAGAAAAACAAAGAGAATGACAAGGATGATATTGTAAATGACCAGCTTGGTAAAAAACAACGAGACTAACGTGACCAATAATCCAACGATTAATCCTCGCAACACCCCGCCGACAGCATAGCCAACAATAATGACCCAGGTCGGTGTTGGTGAAACCAGAATTTCTTCAATATTACGCTGAAATTTTGATCCAAAGAACGAAGAAACTACATTTGAATAGGAATTCGTAATAACGGCCATCATAATTAAACCTGGCGCGATGAAATTAATATAGGAAAAACCTTGAATATCATTAATACGAGATCCAATAAATCGACCAAAAATAATAAAGTACAGTGTCATGGTAATCGCAGAAGGAAGCAACGTCTGAGTCCATATGCGAAGAAATCTGGTAACTTCTTTGTGCAAGATGGTGTACAGAGAAATAAGATCAGATTTCATTTTTTATCCTCCACCAAATCAAGGAAGAGTTCCTCAAGACGATTTGTTTTCGTTCTCATACTTTTGATAATGATCCCATGTCGCTCGAGTTCTTTGAAAAGAGCAGTAATAGATTTCCCTGAAGGAAACTGGACCTCAAGAGTGCTTTCATCGATCTTCGTTATGGTAACACCTAAGATTTCAGGGACATTGTTAATGCCATGCAATAGATCAAGGACATAACTTTCTCTATTCAGCTGAGAGAGAAGCTGTTTTTTTGTAGTGTTCTCAATAATCTCTCCCTTATTAATAATCGCAATTCTCTTGCACAACTGCTCTGCTTCTTCAAGGTAATGAGTTGTCAAAATAATTGTTGTTCCTGATTTATTTAAGTCAACGAGAAAATCCCACATACTTCGTCGTAATTCAACATCAACTCCTGCAGTGGGTTCATCTAAAATAAGCAGCTTAGGATGATGAATTAATCCACGCGCAATCATTAATCTCCGTTTCATTCCTCCAGAAAGAGTTCGCGAAGTGACTGTCCGTTTCTCCCACAATCCGAGTTGCTTCAGATATTTCTCTGCACGAGATAATGCAATATCCCGTGGAATACCATAATATCCGGCTTGATCGAGAACAATATCTATAACTTTTTCAAAAATGTTAAAATTCATTTCCTGAGGAACAATTCCCACTAATCGCTTTGCTTCTTCAAATTCCTTGTCGATATCTTTTCCGAACACTTGAGCGGTTCCACCCGTTTTTGTTACTAATCCAGTAAGGATTCCTATTGTTGTTGTTTTTCCTGCACCATTTGGTCCTAACAAACCAAAAAAATCACCCTCTTCAACGTCCATCGAAATGCCCTTCAAAGCAACAACACCATTGCGGTATGTTTTTTCAAGTTTGTGTATCGATAATGCTTTCATGACAATGCCTCAAAATAGCGGACAATATCTTTTTCGAGCGTTTTATGCTCGAGATGATTAATCTGTTGAATCCCCGTAGGACAGGTGATATTGATCTCTATTAAAAACCCATCGATTATATCAAGTCCTGCAAAATGAATGCCATTCTTTATTAAAAAAGGTGAGAGCGTTTTACACATGTCTTTTTCTTTATCGGTTATCTCTGTTTTTTTTCCTATGCCGCCTTGTCCGAAATTCGCAAGATA
>JAHFLI010000032.1:0-839 GCA_023255615.1 Candidatus Woesearchaeota archaeon | reverse complement strand
GATCCTGATTTCGGAACTCGTTGAACCACTCCAAGAAGTTTTCCACCCAGAAGAAGAATTCTCTTATCTCCTTGCTCTATTTGGGGAAGAAATTGTTGAACGAGAATAGGAGAATTTTCAGTTAATTTCTTTATTTTTTCTTTAATCCCCGATTCATTGTTCTTTACTTTTGTAACCGATTTTCCTTGGTACGAATCAAGTGATTTAATAACAACTTCCTGATGAGTTTCAATAAAAGAAAGAATTTCACCATCGTTTGAAGAAACAATTGTTGGAGGAAGAAATTGAGGAAAATTCAGCGCAATTAATTTCTCATTAAAGTCTCGCAATGCTCGCGGATTATTGACGACACGAGTGTGTGCTAACGAAAGAAGTTGTGTCGCATAATGAAACGATAAATCATAAGGGGGCTCTTTTCTCATGAACACGAGATCAAATTCATCAACGAGATGTTCTTGTGCAGGAGTTGGATGAAGGTGATCGTTAAAAAAGTGTGATCTAACCGTTAATCGATCTGTACAGGATAATTCACGTATTTCCGCGTAATATGTTTCAATTCCCCTGTTGATACATTCATTCATTATTGCCAGAGTAGTATCTGTCTCAATATGTAATTTCTTCAAAGGATCGATCAAAAAGAGCCATTTCATGATTTCAGCTCCATGGCAATCGCAATAACGCCTAATCGAGCAAGAAAATTATACACTTCGATATTATCATGAGTAATATTTGATGACTCTCCATGGGGTTTGTTCCGATGAGCAGGACAGAATAAGAATGATGCAAAGGTCATGCCCGGAGAATTCAAATTTTCTTTGGCCGATTTCTTTCCATGTGAA
>JAHFLI010000031.1 GCA_023255615.1 Candidatus Woesearchaeota archaeon | reverse complement strand
ATTACTACATAGTAACGAAACATTTATAAACTCAATGATTTTCCTTCTCTTCATGAAAATAGTCCAACCAACGTTACTGGTTCCAGAAGGAATACACTTTCCAGTCATTGCTTTTGCAGCCGACTCTGAAGCAGTCGCAGAATATAAAGAAAGAATAGGAAGAGATTATAGAGGCAAAGCATTACAAACATTAGATGTTCTTTCTTTCGAAGATGGTGTCGTTAAAGGTTCAAATCCATTTGCAGCCGTCGCACTCGCATCTTCTTCGTTAGCACTTCCTGGAGAATTAGAACATGCAATACGTGAGGAAGAAAGACTAGAACGTATGGTGGAAGGATATCATTCAAAATTTAGAGGAGTCTATGTTGATTCTGGTTTAGTTCTGAGAACGGACGGCGATTCATATGGACCAAATGATTACATCGCAAAAAACTTATTCTCTCAAGTGAGGGATAGAGGAATCACACCAACACCAGAAAATCCTGCAGTAATTTCATTGCGAGGATTATCAGTAAAAGCAGATAAACGATCAGCATATGGATTGGTCTTTGTTCTTGGTGAAGACCCACAGGTATTTCCTGTTGCAGAATTTGCTCATACCAATAACGAAAAAAGCTTTTCAGGAACAGATGAACGAGGAGTTCCAATTTTTAATGAAAAGGGAGAAAGAACAGTATCTACTCGAGAAGGGGGTCTTTCCAGACTGGATGTGGGCAGGTACTTGGTTCTGGGTTCAGATGACGATCGCCTGGCTGGCTCGGGTGAGGTTGGTCGGGTAGTCCTCAAAATCGCCGAAGGCGACGCGAAAAAATAGTTTCAAAGGAAAATAATTTAAGTAATTATTCTTGAGTTCATTATCTGAGTTTGATTTTTCCGATAGAGTAGAAAATCTTTTAGGATTTATATAAAGAAAGCAAAAGATGATTATCCTTCCACAATCTATTTCCGGATTTTATGTTCTATTTTCAGAATTTTCTTAAAAGAATATATTAACAAGAAAAACAAAATAAAAAACACGCCAGCGTTGGCTAATCAGGTTAAGCCGCTAGTCTAAGAACCTAGTGTCCGTGAGGACGTCCGGGTTCAAAAGCTTTTCGGTGCACGACAAAGTTCGATGCACACCTTAATTATGTGGAATCTCCGATTCCACGAATTTCTCTATCTTCGGGATATCGAGTATAATGAGATACTCCTTCGTTGTCAACGGGCGAAACCGTTGGTTGGAATTCCCGGCGCTGGCGTATTTTTCCTCCTCTGTATTCACCACAACCTTTATAAATCGGTTGGCTTCTCCTCAATAGTTCCACTGAACGTTTAAATACGGATATTGTATTTACACAACAAACGAGCCTGAAAAGAAGTTTTTCAGTACAGTTTGCAATAACTGTTTCTCTGAGAAGGATTTCACGAAAAGGCTTTTTACAGTGGCAATCAAAAGAGAGAGCATACTATGCCAACAACCAGATCACCGCGACGAGGGTCTATGCAATATTGGCCTCGAGTGAGAGCCAAAGGAATTAGAGTTAGATCGTGGGCTAAGGTGCTTCAACTCAAACCATTGGGATTTGCTGGTTTTAAGGCGGGCATGACGCACGTCATTGCAACCAATAACCGGCCAACATCGATCACTAAAGGAGAGGCGATTTCCATTCCCGTCACTGTTGTCGAATGCCCACCGATGAAGGTGTTCGGCATTAGTTTCTATAAACATACGCCATACGGATGGTCTCTTTCTTCTCAATTGATTTCACCAAACGCTGATAAAGAACTTGGTCGAACTCTTGTTCTTCCCAAAAAAACACACGGCAAAGAAAGTGATCGCTATGACGAAGTGAGACTTCTTGTCTATACTCAACCAAAATTAACTGGTATCGGACAAAAAAAACCATTTATTTCTGAAGTTGCTCTTGGTGGAAAAAAAGAAGAGAAATTAGCATATGCAAAAAATCTTCTCGGCAAAGAAATTACTCTTAGCGATGTCTTTAAAGAAGGAGATCAAGTTGATGTTCATTCAATCACGAAAGGAAAAGGTTTCCAAGGACCAGTTAAACGATTCGGAGTTTCTATTCGACAACATAAATCGGAAAAAACAAAGAGGGGACCAGGAACATTAGGGCCATGGTGTGGTCAAGGAAAAGTCATGTACCGTGTTGCTCATGCTGGTCAAATGGGATTTCATTTACGAACTGAATGGAACAAATGGGTGGTGAAAATCGGCAAAAAAGAAGAGGCAATTACTCCAAAAGGTGGATTTATTAATTATGGTGAAGTCAGAAATACTTATGTGTTGCTCAAAGGCAGCGTCGGTGGATCAAAGAAACGACTCATCCGGTTCAATGTTGCAACGAGACCAAACAAAGGTATCCCAACTCAAGCTCCTCAGCTCCAATATATTAGCGTCGATTCAAAACAGGGGAACTAAATGAAAGCAGATGTGTTATCTATCGAGGGAAAATCAACAAAGAAGATTGATTTACCTACACAGTTCTCTGAAGAAGTTCGCGTTGATTTGATTTCACGAGCAGTCCTTGTCGTCCAAAGCAATAATCGACAGCCCTACGGTGCAAAACCTACTGCAGGAATGAGAGCATCCGCTGAAGTCTCGAGAAGAAGACGAGATTATCGTGGATCATATGGAATCGGAATTTCACGAGTCCCGAGAAAAGTCATGTCGAGAAGTGGAACGAGAATGAATTGGGTTGGTGCATTTGCTCCGGGAACCGTCAAAGGAAGAAAAGCTCATCCACCAAAAGCAGTCAGAATCTGGTCATTAAAAATTAACAAGAAAGAACGACGAAAGGCAATCAGAAGCGCAATTTCTGCCACGATGTTAAAAGAATATGTTCAAAAAAGAAATCACAGCGTTCCTGCTCACTATCCATTAATCATTGAAAACAAAGTTGAGTTATTACAAAAAACAAAAGATGTGTTATCCTTGTTCGAAAAGATTGGACTCCAACACGAATTGTCGCGTGCATCGGTCAAAACAATCCGTGCAGGTGTCGGAAAATCACGGGGACGAAAATACAAGAAACGAGTTGGTCCATTAGTCGTCGTCTCACAGCCATGCGCTCTCTTCAATGCCGCACGAAATATTCCTGGTGTTGATATCGTCGAAGTCAAAAATTTGAACGCAGAATTACTCGCTCCGGGTTGTCATCCTGGGCGATTGACCGTTTGGACGGAATCATCGATAGAAAAAATGGGAAAAGAAAATTTATTCATGGGAAAATGAAACCAAGACAAATTATTTTATATCCACTTGCAACAGAAAAATCCATTCGATTAATGGAGAAAGAAAACAAACTCATCTTTGTTGTCGGAAAGCAAGCTGATAAACCAGAGATCAAGAAAGCAATTGAAGAAATGTTTAATGTTAAAGTCAGTAAAGTGAATACGTTTATTTCAACTGCTGGAGAAAAACGTGCCTATATCACGTTTGGGAAAGAACATCGTGCCATTGATGTTGCGACACAATTGGGGTTAATCTAACATGGGAAAGAATTTAATTCAACAGAGAAGAGGACGAGGAACATCTACCTTTAGAGTGAGAAGTTTCCGATCAGATGGAGCCGTCAAGCATATTCCTTTTTCACGAGAATCTCATGCGGGAGAAGTTATTGACATTGTCCATTCGTACATGCATTCTGGTCCTATCGCAAAAGTCAAATTTGAGAATCAACAACTCGTCTTAATGCAGGCTCCAGAAGGAATGCGTGTTGGCCAAAAAATTTTTTCAGGTTCATCGGCTCCTATTCAGATTGGGAATACTCTTCCCTTGAAAGATATTCCCGAAGGAACTGATGTCTATAATATTGAATCATTCCCCGGAGATGGTGGAAAGTTTGTCCGTGCTGCCGGTTCTTCTGCTCGTGTTACATCAAAATCAGGCAATAAAGTAATGGTGATGCTTCCGTCAAAAAAAGAACGGGCATTTTCGCCGGAATGTCGAGCATCGATTGGTATTATTGCCGGTTCTGGACGAAAAGAAAAACCATTCCTCAAAGCAGGAAATAAATTCCATCGTATGAAAGCTCGTAATAAATATTATCCACAAGTAGAAGGAGTATCGATGAACGCTGTTTCACATCCGTTCGGTTCCAAGAGTTCGAGAACCAAAGGACGTCCAACTCAAGCACCGAGAAATGCTCCTCCAGGACGAAAAGTTGGTAAGATTGCGCCACGACGCACAGGGAGAAGGTAAACATGGCAAAGAAAGAATTTACTTATCGAGGAAAAACATTGAATGAACTCAATGAGATGAGTATAGAAGAGTTTGCTCAGCTTTTACCTGCACGACAACGTCGATCACTCAAAAGAGGAACGCCTCCTGGCTTCAAAAAAGTGATGAAGAAAGTTAAGGCGGGCGATAAAAATTTGAAAACGCATTTACGTGATGTTATTATTATTCCTGCCATGGTTGGCGCAAGTTTGAAAGTTCACAACGGAAAAGAATTCGTTCAACTCACCATCACTGAAGATATGCTCGGTCATTTTCTGGGCGAGTTTGCGTTAACACGAAAACGAGTAACACACTCAGCGCCAGGAATCGGAGCAACAAAATCAAGCGCAAGCATATCAGTTAAGTAAAATGGAATATAACAAAGAACATATGGCAAAGGTGTACGGAGATTCATTACCTATTTCGCCGAAGAAAGCAATGGAGATGTGTCAGTATATTCGAAACAAATCTCTTTCCTGGGCGAAGCAAAATATTCAAGCGATTATTGAGAAAAAACAGGCAATGCCATTTACTCGATTTAATCGTGGTCTAGGACATCGACGAAATATTGGTCCGGGAAGATATCCCATTACCACTGCAAAAGAGATGATGAAACTACTCAATGCGTTAGAAGCAAATGCACAATTCAAAGGACTGGATACGAACAGCCTCGTCATCGTTCAAAGCATTGCAAATCGAGCCGGTACCGTCTGGCATCACGGAAGACAACGGCGACGAGTAATGAAACGGGCTCACGTTGAACTCATTGTTGAAGAAAAGAAAGAACTGAAGAAAGAGAAAAAGGAAGAACCAAAAGAAAAGAAAAGTGCAGAAAAGAAGCTCCAGAAAAAGACCGGTGAAAAGAAATGATTGAACGAAAATTTATCCAGGAAAAAATGAAGGAATTCAATATCGAAGAATACATTAGTCAGAATCTTCAAGGCGTTGGCCATTCAAAAACGAAGATGATACGAACTCCGTTGGGAGAGAAAATAGTTGTTCACGTTTCACGGCCTGGATTAATTGTAGGACGAAAAGGAGCGAACATTAAACAGTTAACGAAAACGCTTAAGAAAAATCATGAGCTCGAAAATCCACAAATTGAAATCGCAGAAGTTGAAACTCCTGCTCTTGATGCAGCCATTGTTGCTCAGTCCATTGCAGATTCCCTTGAACGATTGGGAACAGCAAAGTTCAAGGCGATTGGTCACAAAGTTATGACTGATGCAATGAACAACGGCGCGATGGGCATCGAAATTATTATTGGTGGAAAGATTCCCAGTGCGCGTGCAAAATCATGGAGATTTTATCAAGGATATTTGAAAAAGTGCGGTGATGTTGCGTTGACTGGTGTTCGTTCAGCTCATGCAACTGCTCATCTGAAGACCGGAGCTATTGGTATCAAGGTAAAAATTATGCCACCCGATACTATTCTTCCCGACAAAGTGACGTTGAAAGAAGATATTCCTCAGGAAACGAAAGAAGAAAAGAATGACGTAAAAACAGAAGAGAAATCAGACGTGAAAGAAGAAAAGAAAGAAGAGAAACCAAAGAAAAAACGAACAAAGAAAGATGGTAAAGACAAAGGAACTGAGACAACTGAGTGACGACGAGTTGAACACTCGGATAAAGGAAATGGATAAAGAGATCATGAAGTTACGTTCACAAGTAGCGACGGGAACAACCTTGAAAAAACCATTACAAATTCGAACATTGAAGCGCACTATTGCGCGCATCTTAACGCTTAAAAAAGAAAAAATAAACGGAGGTACTCCAAAAGTATGAGTGACATTTGCCCAACCTGCGGGCTCAGCAAAGAGCTTTGTGTGTGCGAGTCAATTGCAAAAGAGAGTCAAAAGATTCGGGCATATTTGGACAATAAGAAGTTCAATAAAACCTATACCATCATTGAAGGGATTGACGCAAAGTCCATCGATATGAAGGAACTGGCAAAAAATCTGAAAGGAAGATTTGCCTGCGGTGGTACCATCAAGGAAGGAAGGATTGAGCTTCAAGGAAATCATTTGTCCAAAGTCAGAAAGGCCCTGATTGAATTCGGCTTTGCTCCTGAAAGCGTTGATATCGATTAACGATGATGAAGCGTGCGGTTGAAGATCTGTTGCGAGGAGAGTTTATAGGGCGCGATGTGCGCATCGGCAACACAACGGGAACGATCATAGACGAAACGAAGCATACTTTTGTGGTCAAAACGGAAAACGGGAGAAAAACATACCTGAAACGAACAACAACATTCGAGTTTATCATTGAGGGCAAGCGTGTCCACATCAAGGGATCGCTTCTTGCGATGAAACCCGAACAACGTATCACACTCAAACTACGGTGAAGACATGGAAACAAAAAACATTGGCATCAACGTCAAACAACCATCAACAACATGCACCGATGTGCACTGTCCTTTCCACGGACAATTAAGCGTCAGAGGAAGACAATTTACAGGGACAGTTATTTCCGATCGCATGGCAAAAACAGTTACCGTCGAGTGGACGGAAATGAAACAATTGCCAAAATATGAACGTTTCGAAAAACGACGAACAAAAATCAAAGTACATAATCCACCATGCATGAACGCCAAAGAAGGAGATCGCGTACGCATTGGTGAATGTCGACCTTTATCCAAAACAAAACATTTTGTCGTCATCGAAAACATGGGCAAAATGAAAGGATACGAATTGTTTTCAGAAGCAATGCAAGAATCAAAATTCAAACAGAAGAAAAAGGTTGAGGAGGCTGCTGAAGATGTTAGCGCTTAAGGCTCGTATCACGAAAGGATTAACGCAAGGATCAATGGTCGAAACCTGCGATAATTCAGGCGCGAAAATCATTCGTATCTTTAGCGTGAAGCGTTCCAAAACCGTGAAAGGACGATATCCTAGTTGTGGTGTTGGTGATCTCGTGCTTGCTTCAGTAAGACGAGGAAAACCAGAAATGAGAAAACAAGTTGTCTTTGCCGTCATTGTTCGGCAACGTAAAGAATACCGACGACCAGATGGCACGCGTATCAAATTCGAAGATAATGCAGCAGTGGTGTTAAAAGACGAGAAAGGAACACCAAAAGGAACGCTACTGAAAGGAGCAATTGCCAAGGAAGTCGTTGATCGATATCCTGCGATTGCAAAAATAGCAAGCATAGTGGTGTAAGATGAAAAGAACTTTTTCACGATCATGGATCAGCAGCTCGAAGCCGAGAAAGCAAGTAAAATACAGAGAGAATGCTCCTCTTCATATCAAACAAAAATTTGTTGCGGCTCATTTAAGTTCAGAATTGAAAAGAAAATATCACAAACGAAGTGTTCCGCTAAGAACAGGTGACAAAGTGAAAATTATGCGCGGAGATCATAAAGGAAAAACTGGAAAGATTCTTCGTGTTAATTTGAAAAAGATGTTAGTGTACCTTGAAGGGTTTCAAGCATCGAAGATCGATGGATCAAAGGCAGATCTATCTTTTGCACCTTCCAATTTAATGATTACTGAATTAGTGTTAGATGATAAACGAAGAAAAGAATCTATCGAGGGAAACCATGGCTCACGTTAAACGCATCGCAGCACCGAGAAGCTGGCCGATCAGAAGAAAAGTAATGACATACATCATGAAGCAGGATCCTGGTCCACATTCCTTATCATTGAGTATTCCTCTTGGAGTACTCTTGAGAGATATGCTTGGTGTTGTGCATACGATGAGAGAAGCACGACGAGCATTACATGAGAGAAAAATTAAAGTTGATAGTGTTATTCGAACATCATTGAAGTTTCCTGTTGGATTGTTTGATGTCATCAGCTTTGCGGATGAACAGTATCGAGTTTTTCTCAATACTCGTGGAAGACTCTTTGCGGAAAAGATTCCTGCACAGGAAAACATTAAGCTCGCTAAAATTGTTCGGAAGACTGCAGTGAGAGGAAAGATTCAGTGTACGCTTAATGATGGGTGCAATATTCTCCTTGATAAATCATCATTGATGGTTGGCGATTCTGTTGTCCTTGCTCTTCCTTCGCGAGAATTCAAACACAATTTACCTTTTGCAAAAGAATCGTTGATTTTCCTGGTGAAAGGAAGCCATATTGGGGAAATTGGAACGATAAAAGATATTTCGGGAAATAAAATTGTCTATGAACTACCTGAAAAAGGTGTGTTCGAGACACAGAAAAACAATGCCTTTGTTATCGGCAAAGACAAACCAGTTATAACCATCAAATGAACACGATGAGAGATATTCGGATAGAGAAAGTAACGATGAACATCGGTGCAGGTAAAGATCCTGCGCTGCTCGATAAAGGAGTTGCCCTCATTAAAAATATTACGGGAATTCCTCCGGTCAAAACATTTACTAATAAAAGAATTCCGAGTTGGGGATTACGTCCTGGACTTGCGATTGGCTGCAAATTAACTCTTCGACGAGATAAGGCAGTTGATATTTTGAAGAGAACGTTAGAAGCGCAAGGAAGAAAATTATCAGAAAAGAATTTTGATGATCAAGGAAATGTTGCGTTTGGTATTCCAGAATACATTGATATTCCCGGTGCAAAATATGATCCGGCCATTGGAATTATGGGACTGCAAGTTTGCGTAACCTTAAGCAGACCAGGATTCCGTGTCAAACGTCGATCATATCGATCATCTCGCATTCCAAAAAAACATCGCATTTCACGACAAGAGTCTATCGATTTCATGAGAAAGAAATTTGATATTATCATGGAGGAAGAGTAAATGAGTTACAGCGAGTATTCCAAAGCATTCAAGCAATTACGCTCAAAACCGTTCAAGATGAAGAAGTTTGAGAAATTCAATGCACCAAAAAAAAGGACAACGGGCATTGCCAAGCATCGCTGCAGACGATGTGGAAGAATCGGTGGCCATGTCAGCAAATATGGATTACATTTATGCAGACAATGCTTCCGGGAAGTTGCTCCGAAAATCGGATTCAAGAAGTACAATTAGGTGAACAGCATGTCAATGAATGATACACTCGCAGCGGCATTGTCAAAGATTGAGAATGCGGAGAAATTAGGGAAGCATTTTTGTCAGATTGCCCCATCCTCTAATATTATCAAAAAAGTGTTAACGTTGATGAAAGATTATCACTATATTGGGGAATACACTGAATCCCTTGAAACAAAAGGTGGTGTGTTATCACTCAATTTAATCGGAAAGTTAAACAAATGTGGGGCGATTAAACCACGATTTCCTATTACTAAAAAAGGATATGAGAAGTTTGAGAAACGATATCTTCCAGCAGTAGATTTTGGCCATCTTATTATTTCAACTTCACAAGGAGTATTGACTCACCAAGAAGCAAAGAAGAAAAATCTTGGAGGCCGCTTGATTGCGTACTTTTACTAAATGGGAAAGAAATATACCAAACAGCTGAAAGAGGAGATTGCGTTACCTCAAGGAGTAACTGCGTCGTTCGATGGCGTCACGATGACGCTCAAAGGCCCAAAAGGAGAGTCATCAAAAATTGTGCAATCGAAACAAGTGCACATCACGGTGAGCGGACAAACCATTTCATTGATTCGCGCACGCCCTCTCAAAAAAGATAAGATGGTATTAGGATCACTTACCGCACACATCAAAAATCTGGTGAGAGGAGTGACGAATGGATATCATTATCGCCTGAAAATC
>JAHFLI010000030.1 GCA_023255615.1 Candidatus Woesearchaeota archaeon | reverse complement strand
TTTAGTTTAATAGTCCAATTCGCGATGTGAGATAATGGATAACGAAGTAAAGAACTGGATGAAAAAAGTTGAAGAAGCAAAGAATGGAGAAGTTGATTTAACGCGAGATGAAGATTTAAGCATCGCATTAATGAATTTAATCAGCCTCGAAGAGCATTTCTACTTCACGGCAATGAAGACAAACAACAAAAAATATCTGGAGATGCTTCATGCAGTAAGAGAATTACGAAAGAATCTGCTCAAGAAGATTGTCAAAAATCCAGAGGGAGAGGAATGGTGCATTAGCAAACATTTGTTAGCTGCGAGCATGCGATTAATCGAGGTTGGCACCAAAGAATTTGCAAAAAAGAATGAAAAAGAAGCAACAATCTACTTTACTTCAGCATACGAATTGCATTCCCTCTTTTTTGCCATTAACACGAAAATCTTTGATGTCAAAGAATTAGACGTGAATAATGGAGAAAACAACGGCATCATGAAAAAAGTATCTATAATTATGAAAAAGATTGTCGATTGCTGTAAAGAATGAACGGTCGTTAAGCGTAGCTTTATATCCAAAAAAAGAAAAACAAAGAAAGTCGAATCATGAAAAAGGAAAGAAAATTGGCAATCCTCGTGACTCTTTTAGTGGTTACTCTATTTGTTTCCTCTTGCTCATCTACAGGTGACATTCATCAACATTATGGAATGATGAGAAACAATAATGAAAAAAGTATTCCTCTTAATCGAAGTATTGAAAACATCAAAGATGCTCAAGAAACAAAAATGGTAGAGATTTCTAACGGGACGGTATTTCAACTCAAAGCAAAACCAGTTGTAAAAGAAATAAACGGAATAAAAATAAGGATGTATTCATACAATAGACAAATTCCAGGGCCACTGCTTAAAGTGAAGCAAGGAGAGACCATTTATGTTAATTTTACTGATGACCTCGACATGGACACAACCATTCATTGGCATGGCATAAGACTGGAAAACAAATATGATGGGGTTGTTGATGCAAACCAGCCAGCGATCATGCCAGGTAAGAGTGCTCTGTTCAAGATCAATTTTCCCGACGAAGGAATGTATTGGTACCATGCACATATGAGGGAAGATATTCAACAAGAACTCGGATTATACGGAAACATCTTTGTCGAGCCAAAAGAAAAAAATTATTTCAATCCAGTAGACAGAGAAATACCTATTTTTTTGGACGACATCAAATTAAGCAAGAATAACGTTTATCCATTCAATGAAAATACTTCAACATTTACACTCATGGGACGGTTTGGAAATGTCAACCTAATGAACGGTGAGACTCATTTTAATCTAAATATCAGTCAGGGACAGATTGTGCGTTTTTATCTCACTGACTCTGCGAATACACGAACATTCAACTTTTCAATAAAAGACCACATGCTCAAACTGATCGGAACAGATGGTGGCAAATTTGAAAAAGAAAGAATGGTTGATTCTGTCACCATAGGACCTGGAGAAAGATATATTGTTGAAGTATTGTTCAACAAGGAAGGAATTTTTCCTATAGAACATAGAACTCCAAATGAAATATATGCGTTAGGAATGATAAAGGTGGAAAAAAAGGATATTGTAAATCAAAAGAGTTTAACGTTTTCAGAATTAAGGGAGAATGAAGATATCAAATCAAGTGTTGAAAAATTTAAAAAGTATTTTGCTTCAGAGCCTGATTATCAATTTGAGCTCACCGTCAATCAGGAGGTAATGCACGGAATGGAAGCAACGTCAAATCAAGAACCAATAGAATGGGAAGAAAGTGGACACATGGCCATGATGAACGAAATGTCTGATTCTCACAATATAAAATGGGTAATTAAAGACAGAAAAACGGGAAAAGAGAATCTTGACAATAATTATAAAGTAAACGTTGGTGATGTCAAGAAAATACGCCTCTTTAATAACCCGAACAGTGTGCATTCAATGCAGCATCCGATTCATCTACACGGACAACGATTTCTTGTGATTAGCAAGGACGGAAAAGAAAATGATAATCTTGCTTGGAAAGATACTGTTCTTGTTCCTGCAGGAAAAACGGTTGATATTCTCGTTGAGTTTTCTAATCCCGGAGAATGGATGATGCATTGTCACATCGCAGAGCATCTTGAAGCGGGAATGGCAGTAACCTTCGACGTGGTATAGAAGAAAGAATTAAACCAACCCTCGTTGTTCCAACTCTCTTCGAGCTTCATCAAATTTATCAACACTTTCTTCTTTTTTACTCCACTCGATTAATTCTTTCATCCCATCCTCAAATGAACATCGTGGATACCATCCCAGCTTCGAATGTATTTTAGAAATATCAGCATAACAATGCCGCACATCTCCTTTTCTAAATCGATGCATGACAAGAGGCTGAATAGATTTTCCATAAAGAGACGAGAGGATTTCTGCAATACCTAAAATGGTTTTTGGATCACCAGTTCCAACATTAAACGATTCGTAATTGCCCGATGAACTCTTCATTGCTGCAACATTTGCTGCAACAATATCTTTCACAAAAATAAAATCCCTCGTCTGCAATCCATCTTCATACACGACAGGTTGATGATCATTTTTTATTCTGCTCATGAATAACGCGGCGACACCAGTATAGGGATTATTCAGACTTTGTCGAGGCCCAAACACATTAAAATAACGTAACGCGATAGAAGGAATTCCATACGTTTTTCCAATCATGAGCACCATATCTTCCTGATCTTTTTTTCCGAGCGCATAAATAGAATTGCAATCTTGCTTTTTCGTTTCAGGTGTAGGAATCGGTGTCAATAATTCTCCACATTCGCAGACTAACTCCCATTGTTTTTCCGCCATTTGTTGTTCGGTTCTCAATGGCGGGGTTTTTATTCCGCAATTCGGACATTCGTAGCATCCTTCTCCATAACTCGACATCGATGCAGCAACAATAACTTTTTTTACCGAATGTTTTGCGTTTGCTAACATATCAAGAAGATTAGCCGTTCCTAACGTATTTACTGAAGTATATTGCTGAATTTGATACATACTCTGACCGACACCAACTGCGGAAGCTTCATGAAAAATAATTTCAACATCCTCCATTGCTTTTTTCAACGCGTCATAATCACGCACATCTCCTTTAATAAATTCTGCGCGCTGATTAAGATAGGATGGCGTTCCTTTTGGATGAACTTGCGGATCAAGGTTATCAAAAATACGAACATCATGTCTTTGAGCAACTAACTCATCAACAAGAAAGCTGCCAATAAACCCTGCACCACCAGTAACTAAAATTTTATGAGACATACGTATTTGGTCTTTCGTGTTATTCTTAAATGTTTCTCTTTTCCGACGATAAATCTCGGAAATTTTCCGGATTTTTCAGAAAAGTTTATTGATGTCAACATACCTATGACTATTGAAAACCATCACCTTACTTTCATGAGTATCGTGTTCGTATTGCTAAATATATGGATCATCAAAAGACAGTGAGGATAAAATGATAACCCTCAATGAGAAAGAAAAAATAAAAGAGAGAGAATTAAATTCTTTTTAAGCACTCGCACGCTTTGTAGCCTTTGTTCAATGCAGATTTCTTTGTCTTGAAGATAACTTGCATTTTAGGCTTAATATTTTTTGCAAAAGGGCAATTTTTTTCGTGAACCTTCTTTCCTGTTTTAGAAGCCACAAATGATCTCTTTGAAGAGAACACCTTTGACACCGATCGAGGTGAGGCACGTTTTAATTCTTTGACCTGCTCATAGAGTTTGATTTCTTTTTCTCTGGTATCTCTCATCCAGTCCATTAATCGTTCTTGATTTTCATTCAACTGATTAATAGTATGTTGGATTTTGATAATATCACTTTTTGCCAATCGAAACGATTCAACAATGTTTTCTTCAAGCATATTCATTCGTATTCACCTAAAAGGAGGAAGAAAAGACACTATATAAACCTTTCTATTTTGTAGTATCTCTAAAGTAGTAACATAAATCTATTAATCGGTACAACGCTCAGAATAAAATGAAGATCCAACTGTATCTCCCTGATCTTTTCTTCAAAGTCAAAGTAGAAGAGATGTTAAAACATGCAGAAGTTAATTACGCAGAAATCTCATCTCTCAAAAAGTTTAACGGTGATTTGCTGATTGCAAACTTAGAAGATGAAGGTGTTATTGATCTTGTTCAAACATTTCCATCTCAAGTTATCTGTTTTTGTTCGCATGTAAATATCAACTTAATGTTCAAAGCCAAATCGGCCGGATGCGAGCACGTCTATCAGAGAAGCGTTTTCTTTATTAAATTGCCCCAAATAATAAAAGAAAAAATAAAAAATTAATCTGCAGCGACGTTGATTTCTCCAGTCGGATTATCATCACGGCTGAATATTCGTGGAGGGTTTTCGATGGTTAACTGTTTTCCGTCTTTGTCATACAAATGATATTGACCGTCTCCATTTTCTCCCGTCGTTGCAAAAATCTCATCAAAACCAACTCCATCAAAATTGCCTACCGCAAGATGCACTTCTCCATTTACATTCTCTAGTGGAGTAAACGCGTTGAAATAGATAACGCCAAATCCATCCACAGAATACACGTTCACTTTTGAACCACCACTCATTCCGCTTCCGCCAGCGATTTCACTTCCTTTTTCAAGCGCAAAATCTCCAACCCCTAAAAATACTTCTCGGGTCGGATCATTGCTTTGTGGAAAGAACGTAGTAATTTGATTGATCAACCGGTTTTTATTTGTTTTATATGCATCACCATAAAAAGATGCTGCTGAAGGTCTGCCTCCTTTGAATTCTTGGGTTCTTCCACCAGTAGAAACAACAATATCCATATGATTGTCTCCATCCACATCTCCTAACGCAATATGAACTTCTCCCGGATCATTATCAGATTCGCTAAAAGCTCGGAATTGGCCTAGCTTGCGAACATCCCCACCCTCATAGGTATAGACAAGAACCATAGAACTCCCACCAATACCAGATCCGATAAAGAGTTCATCTTTTCCATCGCCATCAATATCTCCAACTGCAACATGTGTTGCGCCGTTTGGATTCATAAGATCATTCTCTTTGCAGGAAGTATCGGGAACACAAAAAGGTTGAAAACGCTTCAAGAGCTTTCCATTAAGATCGAGAATATCAACAGTTGAATTTCCTCGTTCTCCTCTTCCCACAACAATTTCCTTACCACCATCACCATTAAGGTCTCCCATCGCAGGATCAAGCTCTCCGAGATAATTACTCGTGACCTGAATCTGTTTCAAAAGAGTAAGAGTGAATACGCCATCTGATCCTTTGATTTCCCCAAGCTGAAGCAAAGAATGTCCATTCTTCCCTGTTCCAAAAATAATAGTGGGATTCATTCCAGAAGTCATTATAGGTTCTTCTACCGGTGGTTGTGGAGCAGGTTTACATCCGCATCCGCATGCATCTGAAAACGCTTCTGTTCCCCTGATGCACATGAAATTAACAACACAGTTAGGTTCCTTTTTGATGTACTTATTTGGATCAGAATAATCACATTGTTGAGTTTCAACAGGTTTTGGAGTTTGTTGTGGCTCATTGACAACTGGAGTTGGATTCTCTGAAGGGGGAACATTTTTTTCTGGTAGTGGACCTTTTTCTACCGGAGCAGAACATCCTGCAACCAGTAAACCGAAAACAACAAGAACAGCACATAGTTTTAATTTCATACATAATCACCCTTTTTCATTCCTCTTATGAGTCTCTTTCTATTTAAAGATTTAGAAAAAATGGTCGTACTGAAAAGTTCCCTTCGGGTTTGATGGCAACTTCAAACTTTTCAATATCGCAGAAAAAAGAAAAAAAGAAGCAAACCAAAGGAGGGGTAACAGGAGGAGTTGGGCTTCACCCCTTCTGCTGTAACCAATGGTTGCTCTTTCGAAATTTCTCTCGCAGATAGATGAGATAACTCACCTCGTACACATCTAATCCAACGAGAGACTTTGGCAGGTGTGTTCTTGTTTCTCCCATCCGTTATGCATAGTAAATGAATCTTAAATACTCTGTGAAACAAACGTCTAGAAGCATCTTTCATAAGTTATTTAAAAGACCATCCGGCATACTCATCGTCTTATGATAGACGTCGTATATAGTCCTCAATGGTTTTATGGAAAAGATATTATTATAGACATTTTCAGTATTTTTGTACTCTTTCTGATTGGCTATTCAAGTTTACAGTTTTATCGTCTCAAGAAAAATAAAAAACACGCATATCTTGCACTCTCTTTTTTCTTCGTTGGACTTTCTTTTCTTTTTAAGATTCTGACAAATTTTACCATCTACTATAACGTTCTCGAGACTGAGCACCTCGGAGCATTTACATTTATCCATCAAGAAGTTGAATCTTCAACAATTTTATTCTTCATTGGATTTTTATTATATCGCATTCTGACGTTACTCGGACTCTATATATTATATTCCACGTATCAAGAGCAGCCAAAGCAGCATATCCTCTTTGTTGCGTATTTACTTCTGATTCTCACTTACTTTAGCACCTCTGCATATTATCTCTTTCATATTACCTCATTGTTTCTTCTGGTACTCATTACCTCATACTACATTAAAAATTATCTCAAAGAGAAAAGAATATCAACAAAACTATTAGCAACAAGCTTCGGCATTATTTCAGCAAGTCAGATTATTTTCATCTTTATTGAGGTGAATCATATATTTTACGTCATCGCTGAACTTGTCCAGCTCATTGGTTATCTCATCCTGCTCATTACCTTCATCAGAGTACTCAAGTATGACAAAAAAACGTGATCATGTCGACATCATCGAAGACATGCTGTTATCCATTCAAAGTAAGGGTGGGGAAATCAAGCCAACCCACCTTATGTACAAATCTAATCTCTCTCACGTACAAATGAAATCATATCTTGAAGAACTTTTAGAAAAAGAGTTTATTCAAAAAGTAAAAAAGAATGAATACGACTACATCACCATTACCGTCAAAGGATGTGAATTTTTGAACGTTGTCCACAAAATGAAGGAATTCGACAAGACATTTGGTATCTAAATGGGTTTGAATAGAATAAAAAATGATATAGAGAAAGAATTTACGCCCCTAAGTTTTAAAAACTGTAGTTAATTCCTTTACTTTTATGCCAATATATAATTACCAATGTGGTGTATGCAAGAAAACCTATGAAAAAACAGTAATAGGTGGAGACGTTCCAAGCATACCGTGTGAGGAATGTGGTAAAGACGCAGAGAAAATTATGTCGGCTCCTTCCTTACCGAGACAAGGTTCGCAAGGAACTGAATCCCCTCTTGAATGTGTCCTTCATGGAATTCTTTTTGAGGGAGGTTCTGGAGAACCACTTGGAGTAATCCACTTTGTGAGAGATAAGAGGACTATCAATTAAAACATTGTTTTGTTCTCATTCACCCACTCGACGAGCTCTTTCACACCTTCTTCCGGAGTAATGTTTGGTTCCCATCCAAGATCTTTTTTCACTTTTGAAATATCAGAGATGTAGACTTTTTGATCAGAAGGTCGCCAATCAGAAAAGGAAATAGCACTTTTTGTACCGGTCAATTTTCCGAGGATATCAAGTAACTCTAACAATGACATGGTCTTTGCCATTCCTCCGCCCGTATTCCACACACCATGTTTGACGGGAGAAGACAAGAATAAATCATACAATTTCACAAGATCATGAACATTCAACACATCCCTCACTTGCTTTCCATCTCCATAAATGGTCAATGGTTTTCCAAGAATTGTTGCAATGGTGAACCACGCGACCCATCCTTGATCTTCCACTCCAAACTGACGTGTTCCATAAATGCAGCTCATGCGAAACACTCCTGTGTTCAATCCATAGAGATGCGCGTAATCTTGAACATATACATCCCCCGCCAATTTACTACACCCATAAGGGGTATGCTCGCATCCATCGATGGAAAAAGTTTCCGCAATTCCGTGTGATGAAGAAAAAGAATATCGTTTTTCTTTTTCAATAAGAGGAAGAGAATTGACATTATCACCATATACTTTGTTGGTGGAACAATACACGACTGCTGCATTATTTTTTCGTGCAAGTTCCATGACATTGAATGTTCCTAACGCATTTGTCTGAAAATCCGGCTCAGGATCAACAACAGACGTCGTTACCGCAGTTTGTGCCGCAGTATGAATAATCGTATCGCAGTGCTTTCCTGCTTCAAATAAAGAACGATTGTCTGCAATATCTCCTTTAATCAAATGCACTTTGGGATAATGTTCTTTGAGAAAATTCCAATTATACAACGCATTCTTTTCATCCTTCTTCAGCAACTTTGCTCTGCAGAGGTTATCAAACACCGTCACTTCAGCGCCCTTTTTGACAAAATGCTCCACCACGTGACTTCCAATAAATCCTGCACCACCGGTAACTAATAATTTCATTTAAGAAGAGAAGACAAGAAAGCGTTAAAAATGTTTCGATCTTTTTTTCCTGATTATTGTCCTTTCTCCGAAGTAAAGATTTTTAAAGGAAAAATAATCCTCAGTTCCCATGGTAAATGAAAATAGTCTTGTATCAGATCAACCATATTTCTTTCCAATACCTTTTTAACGTTTTAACTTCTCTCTTTTATTGATATGAATTCAAAGATTGAAGCGCTTCTTATTGCAGTATTGTATCTCTTTACGATTTATTTTTACACATTGCCTCTTCAAGCAAGTCCGCTTCCGTTTGGCGATGTTGATTCGACAACTCACTTTACATCAGGAGACTGGATGGCACAGAACGACAAATCAATGTTTTCTCTTCCCTACTACATGACTTATGTGGTAGGCACTGATGCAAATGGAAAATTAGTATATCCACCGCAATTCAACACGGCAGAAGCAGTGGTTGAATCGTTTACCAACGTTCGATTCCTGTCCGTCTATATTTTTTATGCCGTCATTTCCTCACTGTTTGTGTTAACGTCATTCATCCTTGTTAGAAAATTGTATGGATTTTGGCCAGCCTATCTTTCCTCATTTTTTCTTATCTTTTCATCACGAGATTACATGACCTATCTCTGGGGAATGTGGCCTCAGATGGTGTCCTTTGTCTTTGTTCCCCTTATGATATACATGTACCATCAATATGTTTCAAAACTTCTTGAAGGAAAAAAATCTGAGATCTACTTGTACATTGCTATTATTCTCACGATCATTCAATTCTGTTTTCATCCTCAAGGGTCTGCAATTTCAATAGCCATTATTGCAATATATTCTATCCTCCTCATCATCAAGGAAAAGAAATTCATCTTTCCGTGGCAATCGATAGTCAAGGGAGTTATCCTTGGAATTATTCTCCTTGTTCTGTTTGCACCTTTCCAAATTAGAATTGTTGCCGGAAAAGTGGGACTTGGAGAATCCACCAACAGCGAATTTACTAAAAACGCACCTCTTTCAAATCTTCTTCATTGGTATGAGCGCCCCGACAGAAACGTTGGGGTTCCTGATTCGTACTTTACATTCAAGGATACCTATACGTATTGGTTCCTTCCATTTTTGCTCATCGGCATTGGAGTTATTCTTTATCGAAGAAATCGTTCTGACCTCTTGATGATCGCTTTTCTCATTGCGATGTATCTCTTTTTGCATCTCGAAAACATCGGATTTCCTCGCGCGCATCGATTTTTAGAAATTGAAGCGTGGTTATTTGCTCCGTTAATGGTCATTGGATTGTCTTCTCTGGCGTCATTTGTCAATGAATCGTCACGACCAAAACTCAAGGCTGGACTTTTTGCGCTCTTTGCACTCATGACGATACTTCTTCTTGCTGTTCCTGCGTTTCCCGTCATGAAAGATGCCTATCCAGAATATGTGCGTCCAACAACGTTCCACATTGACCTCGCCAATTGGATGAGAGAAAATCT
>JAHFLI010000029.1:7048-9952 GCA_023255615.1 Candidatus Woesearchaeota archaeon | reverse complement strand
CCAATCAAGAATTTTCTGTCCTTCCTCATCCACACCCGGTTCACCATTTCTCATCCATCCATAATAAGGAATGGGAAAAATTACTACCTGTGCTCCATGATCATGGGATAATTCAATCATTTTTTCCAGTGCATATGCGGAAGTTCTCTCATCACGACATGCAACCCTATTAGGCCTAAAATATGTTCCCTGGTCCTCAAGAAAATGGCGAACCTGTCTTAACCCAGGAGCATCAAAATATGTTTTCAATGCCGGAAGGATAGTCGCATATTTTGAATCCATGAGCGAATCCGTCAAGGCATGAGAAAATGCAGACTTGTTCACAAGCAAAAACTCGAGCCTTTCTCGGAATCCTGGGGCAAAATCCGGGGTTATAGGGTATTCTCTTCCAGCGCAATTTAGAGGAGGATAATTAGCTGCAGCTGGAATAGAATTATTCCAAGCGGTATAAACAAGATCATTTGCAGATGATAGGGTGATGATGATCAGATCAGAATTTACATATGGTAAAACATTATAGTTAAGAGTTGCATAAAATTGAGGTACTTTATATGCAGATACACTAAAATTCAAAACTTCTAAATGAGATCCTTGGGAATCCAAGAGTGATTGAAGCTGGCTGGGATACACATCCTCAGTTTTTTCTATACCAAATCCTGACGAAATACTGTCACCAATAATGACTATCGTTGGCGGATGATGGTCTTTCGGTTTGTTCCACACCTCAAAATCTTTAAGATCGCGAAATCCCCAATTATTGAAATAGGGACTTCCCCTCTTTCCAGCGACTAATGGGTTAGGCGCCATTCGAGCAGAGAGTCCAGGTATGTGGCTCTTGATATACGGTGAAAAAGACGTGGAAACTTGATAATCAAGAAGATACCACGGTTTTTCCGCCCACGCTAAAGTCCGATAGTAGGCTTCACCAGTTGCTGCCACCAAACCAAGTCCAAGAACACCTCCAACAATAGCTTCAATAGCATGTTTAATGAAAGAAAATTTTGATCGCCATTTACGACGAGGTTTTTTTTCTTCCAAAGATTGTGCAGTATCCATATTTATTGACCTTACCGATATATATTTATTAAAAGAAAAAGGAACGAGTAATCGCTAATAAATGTTACTCTCAAATGGTAATATAATTCTAGTATTTGATAAATAGGGCCAGAAAAAAATGCTTATGAACCATACATTAATAAAACCAGAAAACTACTCTAGATTATGCTTCTCACCGAAAAATACAAACCGAAAACAGAAAAAGAGATTATTGGTCAGGAAGAAAACGTTAAACGTCTCAAAACATTTCTTCTTAACTACAAAAAAGAAAAGAAAAAAGCAATCATTCTCATTGGCCCTTCGGGAACAGGAAAAACATGCATTCCGTATGCGCTTGCTCATGATGTAAACTGGGAGATCTTAGAAGTCAATGCGTCTGATTTCCGTGATAAAGGTCAGGTTGAGAATATTATTGGATCTGCGCTTCATCAACGATCTCTTTTTTCTGCAGGAAAAATAATGTTAGTCGATGAAATTGATGGCCTCTCAGGACAAGACCGAGGTGGATTAACAACGTTACTCACCATCATGGAAACGTCATCTTTTCCTATTATTATTACTGCTTCTGATCTCTCCGATTTTAAATTCAATGCATTAAAAAAAAAGTCAGAAGTGATTAAACTCCAAGCAATCTCTACCGATACTATTGTAGATTTTTTGATTCATGTATGCAAAAAAGAGAGAATAGTATGTTCTCCCGATGTCCTGAAACTTATTGTAAGGAGATCTGGAAATGATCTTCGCGGTTCATTAAACGATCTCCAAAGTCTCTTCATTCATGAAAAAGAAATAACAAAAGAGGACGTTGATTTGCTGTCTGAACGCGAACATACAGAAACGATCGTAAAAGCCCTTACTAAAATATTCAAAACAACGGACGTAGGAATAGCAATACAATCTCTTGAATATCTCGATGAAGATGTTCGCGATTTGCTCGGATGGATTGATGAAAACGTTCCAAAAGAGTATGAAAAAGCTTCCGATTTAGAATCTGCGTATCACATGATGTCTTCTGCAGATATCTTTAACCGAAGAATAATGCGATGGCAGTATTGGAGATTTTTAGTCTACATTAATGCATTTCTCTCAGGCGGCATTGCCGTAGCAAAAGACATGAAATATAAAAAAACGATTTTGCTTTCTCCTCCCGGAAGAGGTCTTAAAATATTTTGGGCAAACCAACGAAATGCAAAGAAACTATCTATTGTAGGAAAAATCCCTTCCCACGAATCAAAAAAAGATCTCTTCAAATATCATTTTCCTTACTTTAAACTCATCGCAGCCCTCGATCCCGATAGCGCACAATCTTTTTCTGAAGAATGGAACTTAGAAGAAGATGAGCTTATCTATCTGAAGAAACCGACCACTTCTGAATAGTACTATCAGTGTATATACCAAATATATATGATATGCCATAAGTATATATAACTGTTTTACCATATACCCTTGGGGGGTGAGGCACTGCAGATTACAAGCGCTTACCCTATCCATGATGATGCGAGAATCATGATGGAAGCTCCAAAGTAATTGGTAAAAAAAGATGTCAGAAAAACATCAAGCGCGATGCCGTGAAATGGACACAGGGAACAGCAAAAACATTACCAATGAGGTGATGAAACCAAGTCTGCGGATAACCCCCTCCCTTATTTTCTCAGGTCAAAAAGTTAGAGAAGTCGTTCTAAACATAGATGAGGATTGTACAGTGGATGAGGTGGTGGCATCTTTCCTTTTTTCATCCATGTCCGTATGAGTGCAACCTCATATCGTCTCATCATTGCTGCTGCTTTATTATCTCCGTCTTCAGTGAAGTGTGTTGTCATAACGGTTAACATGCCATACCTATTTCCA
>JAHFLI010000029.1:0-7038 GCA_023255615.1 Candidatus Woesearchaeota archaeon | reverse complement strand
TATTTCCAAAAACGATATCCGTTGAAGGCCTGTCTCCGAACATAACAAGATAAGAAGGATCGCATGTGAACCTCTCATAGATCGCCTCTCTTCCACCTGGTTTTTTTCGGTCATGTCGGAGAACTTCAATTCCCAGTTCTTTTTCAATTCGCAGGGCAGATTGATAATTGACGTCATCTTTTGTTCCAGCAGAATTAGAATCGATAACGATCTCAGATCGAAAAACTTCCCTATATTCTTCAAAAGCAGACCGAATTGTGGGAAAAAGTGTATTGACATATGGTGCAGTGAGTGTATTATCTTTATCAAAGATGCAACCTTTAAACCCAGCATCTTTTAATTTTCTTGGATCCATTTTGCTAATGTCCCGAACAAAAAAATGCGGAACTGCTAATGAAGTCCGAACAAATCGAACCCAAGGGAACATTATTATTCCATCCAGATTGATGCTTTGTGCCATGATAGCGAGAATTCTCTTTCACTTATAAAATTGAGGGGGACCAAACTTATATATAGTAAAAACAAAACCAAAACTTATGGTCACCGGTCTCTTCATTGGTCGTTTTCAACCATTTCATAAAGGACATCTCTATGATATCAAGTTGGCATTAAAAGACGTTAATCATCTCATCATTGCAATAGGCTCTTCTCAATATGATAATGAAAAAGAAAATCCTTTTACGTACGAAGAACGAAAAAAGATGATTGAAGAAGTATTAGAAGCAAACCACATCCATAATGGTACCATCCTTCCTCTTCCTGATTACCATGATGATGCAAAATGGTTGAAATATATTGAAAAAGAGATTCCTGAATTTGAATATGTGTACAGCGGAAATCAATGGGTTCTTTCTTTGTTTCAGAATAATAAAAAGTTCGATGTAAAAAAACTCAAGCTTATTGATGACATCTCAAGCACGTCAATTCGTGATCTGGTCAAACATAGTAAACAATGGGAGCATCTCGTACCGAAAGAAGTTGTTGATTATATAAAAAAGATCAATGGAATCGAGAGAATTAAATCTCTCTAATTACTCAAACACTTTCTTAAAAAAACCTTTTTTACTGCTTTCTTTTTGAAATTCTTCAAGTAATTCTCGTTGGCGTTTATTTAATTTTTCGGGAACGGTAATAATCACTTCAACTTTTTCCGCACCAACATCTCCACCATGGAGAGAAGGAATTCCTTTTCCTTTCATGCGAAAAAGAGTATTTGATTGAGTTCCTGAAGGAATTTTTAATGACGCCGAACCATCTAAGGTAGGAACATCAATTTCTCCACCTAATGTTGCAGTCACAAAATCAAGGTCAACTTTAACATGCAAATCAGTTCCCTCTCGGACGAAGTGAGAATGAGTTTTCTCATGTAATACCACAAATAAATCTCCAGCTGGTCCTCCTTTTTCTCCTGCTTCTCCCTCTCCTCGTAATCGTAAATGAGTGCCTTCTTCTGCTCCTGCAGGAATGGCAACCTCTATCTTCTTGCTTTTTCTCACCACTCCAGTCCCATCACAAACAACACACTCATTTTTGATATACTTTCCTTGTCCCTTGCATTTTGGGCACGTAGTCGTCGAAGCAAAAATACCAAATGGTGTTCTCTGTTCTCTCCTCACTACCCCATGACCATTACACTTATCGCAATTCACCACATCAGAAGCAGACGCAGCTCCTAAACCATCACACTTTGAACATTGTTCTAATCGTGGTACAACAATTGTTTTTGTCACGCCATGAGCCGCTTCTTCTAAAGAAATTTCTATATCATAGCGCAGATCATTTCCTCGAGCAGGACTCCGTCTTCCACGAAATCCTCCTCCGAAAAATTGGTCGAAAATACTTTCAAAATCAAATCCGCCACCAGTAAAATCACGAAAGTCAAATCCGCTAAATGGCTCTCCTTCAACAGATCCTGTTTGATCGTATCGTTGGCGTTTTTCATCATCGCCAAGAACAGCAGCTGCTTCATTAATTTCTTTAAACTTTTCCGCAGATCCCGCTTCTTTGTTTAAATCCGGATGATGTTTCTTTGCTAACCGTTTATACGCTATTTTAATTTCTTCTTTGGTGGCGTTTTTATTCACACCAAGGATCTGATAATAGTCCTTGGCCATCTTACTTTTTCTTCTCCTCGTCTACTTTATATTCAGCATCAACAACGTTTTCTTCATCATCAGCTTCTTCGTTTTTGGATCCTTTCTTTTGCTGTGCTGATTTTTGATACAACTCGGTCGAGAGTTTCTGCACCAGCTCATTCACTTCTTCAAGCTTTTTCTTTATTTCAGAGATGTCTTTCTGTTCTGGCTTGAGCATTTCCTCTAATTCCATGATCTTTCCTTTAACCGTCTCTAATGATTTCTTATCAGCTTTCCCTTCAAACTCCTTGAAGAGATTTTTTGTCGAATATACGAGAGTATCTGCAGAATTGACGATTTCAATTTCTTCTCGTCTTTTCTTATCATCTTCTGCATGTTCCTCTGCTTCTTTTTGCATCCGCTTGACTTCTTCTTCACTTAATTTCTGAGTTGCAGTTATTTTTATCGACTGTTCTTTTCCTGTTCCCAAATCTTTTGCTCCGACGTGAACGATTCCATTAGCATCAATGTCAAAGGTGACCTCAACTTGTGGAATTCCTCTGGGTGCGGGTGGTATGCCGACTAAATCAAAACGACCAAGACTTTTATTATCAGTAGACATGGGACGCTCTCCTTGCAGAACATTAATGGTTACCGCAGTTTGATTATCGGCAGCAGTGCTAAAGATCTGACTTTTCTTGGTCGGAATAGTGGTGTTTCGAGGTATCAACGCAGTCGAAACTCCCCCTAATGTTTCGATACCGAGTGTTAACGGCGTGACATCAAGGAGCAAAATATCTTTTATTTCTCCTGCCAATACTCCTCCTTGGATTGCTGCTCCTTGCGCAACACATTCCATCGGATCAATACCGCGCTCTGCTTTTTTTCCAGTATACTCTTCAACAAATTTTCTGACGATGGGCATTCTGGTTGGACCTCCAACAAGAATAATTTTGTTAAGATCGTTTGGTGTAACCTTCGCATCTTTGATCGCTTGCTCCAATGGACCTTTGCATCGCTTGACAATTGGCTCAATAAGTGATTCCAGTTTGCTTCGCGTTAATTTCAATGTAAGATGTTTTGGGCCTTCATCAGAAGCGGTGATAAACGGTAAATTGATTTCCGTTTCCATCGTTGTGGACAGTTCAATTTTTGCTTTTTCTCCTGCTTCTCGAATGCGCTGCATCGCCATTGCGTCTTTTTTAAGATCAATACCCTCTGATATTTTGAATTCCTTGGCAATATAATCAACAATCGCTGCATCCATATCGGTACCACCAAGTTGGGTGTCTCCCGAAGTAGATTTTACTTCAAAAACACCTTCACCAAATTCCATGATGGTGCAATCCAGTGTTCCGCCACCTAAATCGAATACAAGAATTTTGATATTCTCATGAGATTTATCCAGGCCATAGGCGAGAGCCGCTGCAGTTGGTTCGTTGATAATTCTCACGACATCTAATCCTGCAATAGTTCCTGCATCTTTTGTTGCTTGACGCTGATTATCATCAAAATACGCTGGAACAGTCACCACTGCTTTCGTTACTGGTTCACCAATAAACTCTTCTGCATCTTTCTTTATTTTTTGCAAAATAAAAGCAGAAATTTGTTGGGGCGTATATTCATGTCCGTTGATCTTGTAGATATGAGATGTTCCCATCTTTCGTTTTGCAGCAAGAATGGTTCGCTCAGGATTTGAAACGGTTTGCCTTCTCGCTGGTTCTCCAACAAGCATTGCACCGTCTTTCGTAAATGCAACCACGCTTGGAAATGCTTTTCCGTATTGTGATGCTCCTTCCGCACTAGGAATAATGCTTGGCTTTCCCGCTTGCAAGACTGATGCGGCTGAGTTTGATGTTCCGAGATCAATTCCAATAATTTTTTCTTTCTTTGCCATGTTGTTCACCTTATCCGAAGTATGTTGGCACTTCAGTTTTTGTTTCTTCTATCTTGACATTTTTCTTTTCAAATTTTTTAACCTGTTTTGGTTTTTCAACTTTCCCATATTCTTTCTCATATTTTTTTAACATCTCTCCCAACAGCTCATGAATTTTTTGAGCGTGATAGGGATCTGTGAGCACGACATTATGCTTCAGATGAATAGATGCTTTTGTTTTTGATCGTGGATCAATTCGTGGCGTAATGCATTTAAAATCAAAAACAAATTGCAACGGATTGTAATTAATGGATAATTCATGCGCAAAAAACGCATCTCCATCTACAATACTCATACTAATTCGATCATCGCTCATGGTGTTCTCCCCCTAATGCTTTTGTGCGTAATTCATCCACGCGTTCATGTGTTAACACATGATTATCTTTTTTTCTCGGTAAAAATTCAATCACTTCAAGGAGTTTCGTCAACTTATTGAGTTTAAACTTATCGTAGGGCTTGATACTTCCTAATGCCTCATAGAGAGTATAGCTATCAGTCACCAAATCTACTTCTGAACTCTGACACATAATCAACGTGTCTGTTTGATCATCGTCCGTAATCAAAAATTTCAACATGGTTTCCGGAGACACAAACAACTTCTTTTTCATTTCATCCATGAGTATCACCTTAACGTTTTTCCTCCCGATTCTTTGTATAGTCGAAATTCCCGCTGGGAATTTTCTCTGCGTGGATCAACCAAATACTGTTCCATGAACCACACCATGATTTCTTCTCCATAATCCTTACACCCCATCGCAAGTGTACACTGCAAGGGTTTCACATCATGCACAGTACATCCATTATCAAAAAAGATGCACGGTCCGTACGGTTTCCCGTTTCGCAACAATTTTGGGCGCCAAAACGTTTGTCCGAACTGTTCGACCGGTTCCAACCATTTTTCTTTTAATTCCTCCACCCCTATGCCCAACTTTTTTGCGAGATTCTCAAAATCCTTTCCGATTAAAATACCACTTCCATAATGGCATCCGTGTTCACATGCATGACATGCGCACTCATGAGTCAAAGATTTTACCTGATCTACGATCATATCCCTTTCGATCATTTCGAACTAACCTTCACCTTGCTATGTCGGATAACTGTTTCTCCAACAACGTACCCTTTTTGGAGTTCTTGCAAGATAATATCCTCCTCACCACCTGTTTTTTCTCTCAGCAACACTTCGTGAAGGAACGGATCTACTTTTTTTCCCACACAATCGATAGACTGCAATCCTTCTTTCTGAAGAGCTGAATGAAATTCACTAAAAATCATCTCAACGCCTTTAACAAAATTATCTTTGTCTTTGTTTTGCAACGCCAGCTCCATTTGGTCAAGCAACGGTAATAATGATCTGATGAGGTCGAGTTTTCCTTGGGTATAGTCATCAGTTTTTTTTGTCTGAACCCATTTTTTATAATTCTCAAAATCTGCCTGCAATCGCTGCAAGGAATCTTTTAATTCCTCATGTTCTTCTTTTTTCGATGGTTTTTTATCCATAGTTCATGTTGATCTTAGATCAACGAGAGAACTGTTGAGATAAACAGATATATAAACCTTTCGGGCAAGATTTATATACTCAATCTGTCTCTAAGGGAGTATGGCAGTTCAACGGAAGATTACTCTCCTCTATGTGAGAAAACCAGGGGAAACCAATGTTAATCAAAAATTGCAATGGCTGGGCAGCTCAATAGGTCTCTTTACTCTTCGCGATAAAGACAAAAGCTGTTTTCGTATTTTCATTGAATTAGTCAAAACATCGAAGCGAGGAAATCCTGTTTCGAGTGATGATCTTTCTTTTCGCGCTCATTTAACGCGTGGTACTGTTGTCCATCATCTCAATAAACTAATGGATTCAGGCATTGTGATTAAAGAACGACGAGGCTACGTATTGAGGCAATCTAATTTGTCATCCCTCGTTTCAGGAATTGAAAACGATTGTATAAAGATGTGTGAAGAATTAAAAGAAATGGCTCAAGATATTGATGAAAGCTTATCGTAAGATATATAAAGAGAGTTGCTAAAAAATAGGTATGGTCTTTGAATTTTTGGTGAGCACAAAAAATGCTGAGCGCCACCCGTGGGAAATGTTTTTTATTGGAATGATCTATTCTTCTCTGGGATTATTTCTCTCGTATTGGATTTTCAAAGATTACTCATCGATTGTGATGGTATTTTTAACGGTCTTGGCTTCTATTCATATTATTCATGGTGCATTCTCCAATGAAGAAGAACGAGACAAAAAAGAAGTGAATGAAATGTTCTTGTTAAAATCTCACGGTCGTGTGTTAACGTATTTTATTTTTCTTTTTCTTGGTTTTACGCTCGGATTCGCGATCTGGAATATTGTTCTTCCAACAGGAATGTCTGATATACTTTTTGCCGCACAGCAAGGCACTATTCAATCGATTAACGCAAAATTCACCGGTCATGCAGTCTCATCTGCGCAAGCATTTACCATTATCTTTCTCAATAATCTTCGCGTCCTGTTCTTTGCACTGTTGTTTTCCTTTTTCTATGGTGCAGGATCAATTTTTATTTTAGCATGGAATGCATCAGTGATTGCAGCAGCCATTGCATCTTTTTTCCGATCTCTCGTGCACGGTGGCATTTTATCTGCATTTTCATTGGCAATGTTGAGGTATTTTACCCATGGCATTCCAGAAGTTCTTGCATATTTTACTGCCGCTCTTGCAGGAGGCATTATCTCTATTGCAATTATTAAGCACGACTATAAAAGCAAGCGATTTAAAGAAATTCTCATCGATTCTGTTGATTTAATTCTTCTTTCTGTAGGAATTCTTTTTGTGGCAGCAGTAATAGAAGTATATGTCACACCATTACTGTTTTAGAAAAAAAGAAAAAATAAAAGGGAGATTTATTTCCCTCTATGGCTATGCGCACTTAAACTCGGTCTTAATTTTTCTGCGCCTATACCTTTGTTGCGCAATCCACGAGAGGCTCTTGCCGCTGAAGTTAATCCGCGATAGACTCTTCCTCTGTGCGCAACAATTCCTTTCAGTAACGGAT
>JAHFLI010000139.1:678-3542 GCA_023255615.1 Candidatus Woesearchaeota archaeon | reverse complement strand
GTACTCGTTGCAATCAGTGCAAGCAGTGCTTCCGGATATCGTCTCGCGAACGTTGAATGGACTCCCGAACAGGAGCCTCAATACGCTGCGGATGAAATTCCATCGTATTATGACGGGCCAGAAGAAGTTCGCCCAACAAAATCGTTTAGCACAGAAGCAAATCCGACACGCCCGCTTGCCACCGACTCAACTCGTTTTACCGGCTCTTCAAACAATCACTACCCTGATTTTTTTCCATACCGTGGAGAATCATTTCTCAACAGGCAGCGTGCTCAAAATTTTCTCCACAATGATTATGTACGTCCCGACCGCTTGCTCAAAAATATGAAAACCTACAGGGTCGGGAACAAGGAAGTCTACGAACCGGAAGGCCTAGGGCCAACAAGGAATTACATGTTTCCAGGCGCAATAACTTGTTTAGTCGAATCAGGCATTAATCGTTTTCGTTGGACATTTGCTGGTAAAACAGCGCTGGACGATGCAAAGAAGAAATTTGGAAAAGCGTACTTCAGTTGTTTTAACTAATGAGGTGAATGGATGGTAAAAAAGAATAATTCAATGATGCTCCTCCCGCTTGCGATTGTCGTTGCGGTTGCAGTTATAGGCCTTTATGTCGTGCTCGTCTCGCCGTCAAATTCTATTTCGGGAAAGGCGATTGGAGAAAATGGTGTGCGATGTTTCTTCATGAAAACAGGAGAACAATGTGCACGGTATCAATTCCCTCTCTCGGAGGACATCACTCCTTATCAAGGAGAAGATTTCCGTGTTGAATGTGGGAGAGTCGGATTCTCCATTCCGTTGTGCGGGCAGTAAAGTAACATACTCCGTTGTATTTCACATCAACCGCACAAGGAGCTTAGCACGATTTGGCACATTCGAGAAACCACCTTCTCTTTTCCATCTAGGTAATCTTTATATATCACTGGGTTATATTGGCTTTTATGAACGGAAAACTTTTACTCGTTGCTAGTCTCACTACACTCATCGCTGGTTGTGGACCTTCAAATAACGAAACTCCCACAACGCATCATGACGAACCAAATTATCGCATTCCCCTGACAGATCCTCTAGATCATCGATTTAATGAAAAACAAGATTATAAAATGAGAAAGTGTGATATTGAATATATTGAAATAAGAAATTCCTTTCTGCATCAACCCTTTGGGGAAACAAGTGATTTACTTGAAATAGATAAGCCACTAACTCCAAAATAACTTTTCTCAATTGTTCATTTTATTTTAGAACATTCTAGATATCCAACTCATCAACCTCATGAGCATGCTGTTGAATAAACTCCTTCCGTAAATCAACTTCATCGCCCATCAGCATTGAAAATGTTTGATCAGCAGCAATTGCATCTTCTGCCGTTATTTTTTTGAGTTGCCGTGTTGCAGGATCCATCGTCGTTTCCCAAAGTTGAGAGGGATTCATTTCTCCAAGACCCTTGTATCGTTGCACAAGCGATCCTTCTCCGTGTTCTTTGAGAAAAATATTCTTATGTGCATCATCGTACACATATTCAACTGTTTTTCCTTTTTGTAGTCGGAAGAGTGGAGGCATTGCCAAGTACACAAATCCTCCTTCAATGAGCGGTTTCATGTACCGATAAAGAAAAGTCAGCAGCAGGCAAGAGATGTGATGACCGTCAACGTCGGCATCAGTCATGAGAATGATCTTGTGATATCGCAATTTTTCAACGGAAAATTCTTCGCCGATGCCGCATCCCAGTGCAGAAATAATCGTCACTATTTCATTGTTCACGAGAATTTTGTGGAGTCGAGATTTTTCGACATTCAAAACTTTTCCGCGCAAAGGGAGGATTGCTTGAAAATCTCGTGATCTTCCTGACTTCGCACTGCCACCGGCAGAATCCCCTTCTACAAGATAAATTTCACATTTCGCAGGATCCTTGTTCGAACAGTCTGCAAGTTTTCCGGGAAGAGAAGATCCCTCGAGAACGGATTTCCTGCGAGTAAGTTCCCGTGCCTTTCGTGCAGCTTCTCGCGCCTTGAGCGCATCGAGTGATTTTCCAACGATAAGTTTTGCAATAGAAGGATTTTCTCCAAAAAAAGTTGAAAGTTCAGAAAAAACAACAGAGTCTACAATGCCCTTGACAGAAGAGTTTCCTAATTTTGTTTTTGTTTGCCCTTCGAATTGTGGGTTGGGAACTTTAACCGAGATAATTGCAGTTAGCCCTTCCCAGCAGTCTTCGGAACTCAATTTGAGTTCATCAAGAATCTTATTTTTTTCTCCGTATTGGTTAAAGAGTCGTGTAATGGCTGTCTTAAATCCGGAAAGATGTGTTCCACCTTCATGCGTTGGAATATTGTTGACAAAAGAAAGGATTGAATCGGTATATCCATCGTTGTATTGCATCGCGATCTCGACCACAACCTGATCTTGCTCTTTCACGAGACAAATAGGAGGGTGAATAATTGTTTTTCCAGTATTGAGATAGACAACAAAATCCTTAATTCCTCCGTTAAAATAAAATTCTTCCTTTTTCTCATTCCGTTCATCATGGATGGAGATGCGCACACCTTTATTCAAAAACGCAAGCTCCCGAAGACGTGACTCAAGAATTTCAAAACTAAAATCGAGCGTTTCGAAAATCTCGTTGTCAGGATAAAACGAAATGGTCGTGCCGGTCTCCTTTGTTTCTCCTGTAACAATGACATCCGCTACAGGATTTCCACGTTCAAATTCTTGCATCCAAATTTTTCCATCGCGACGAACTTCAACACGGAGTTTTTCGGAGAGAGCGTTCGTGACTGAAACTCCAACACCATGTAACCCTCCGGAAACCTTGTATGTTGATTTATCGAATTTTCCCCCAGCATGTAACTTGGTCAACACAACAGTTA
>JAHFLI010000139.1:0-668 GCA_023255615.1 Candidatus Woesearchaeota archaeon | reverse complement strand
TTTTCAGTTTAGGATGGAGTTCGACAGGAATTCCTCGCCCATTATCTATCACCGTTATCCATCCGTTTTTGTGAATGATTACTTGAATACTGGTGCAGAATCCGGCAAGGGCTTCATCGATTGAGTTATCAACAACTTCGTAAACAATGTGATGGAGCCCCCGAGTATTCGTCGATCCGATGTACATTCCCGGACGTTTGCGTACGGCATCCAGTCCTTCAAGCACCTGAATTGATCCTGCATTATACTCAGAAAGTGTTGTCTTCTCAACGGATTGCTCATTCGTATTTTTCTGGCTTTTTTCCGGTAGTTCTTCTTCCGTTTTTTCTTCCTTTCTTTCTTCCATTTTATCGTCGACAATTCCCCAAGAAAATCAAGCATGAGAAGGTTATAAATGTTCTGGTTTGAATGACGTAATAATACTAAACTCCCCTTCCCGCGGTTTCACAATTCGACGATAATCCTCTGCCCTCATCTTTACTGAATCAGTCAACGATGCTGCGTTAAACGCGATATATTCGTTTTCAAAAAGTGCAGAATCCACGATCATCCTGATTTTTATCAAATCTCCAAACGGAGGAACCGCTCCCTTGGTGCAGCCAGTAACGGTTTGAAGCTCATCGGGGCTCGCAAATGAAATGCGCCCACCCAGAAGTTCTCCGAGTTTA
>JAHFLI010000028.1 GCA_023255615.1 Candidatus Woesearchaeota archaeon | reverse complement strand
ATCGAGAGAATTCCGGAAGGCCATGGATTTTTTTTGGTACGGCATACTACTGATTTCATCGGTAGCGGAAAAGTTGGCAAAGAAAAATTCTATAACTTCTTGAGTAAGAGTAGAAGGATTAGCGCCGCGGAGTGATTCGAGGAAGTTCTCGCAGTCTGGTTAATATCTCACCAATCTCTTCCCGAGGTTCTTCATAAGCAGTATCTAAGGCATGAGGTCGATTAGCCGGAGGCGTGACCTGCCGCTCAATTGTTTCTGCACTTTCTATCATCATATCAAATAAGTACGCAAGATAGTCTGTCATTCGCTGAACTCCGGGGTCATCTTGTGGTAGTTTCATGACTCGATCAACTCCCGGAACATAGAGAGACCCTGCTTTTGTAAATGTTGTATGTATTGCAAGAACATCTTGGATATTCGGTGATCGTGTATCATCGGCTTTATCCAAGCATTTAGCAGCGAACCTATCGTACCAATATGGATCCTGTGAATGAAATCTGCGAACCGCATCGTCAATGGCCGGGATCAAATAGTGATCACGGTATGCCAAGAGTCGAATGAGTTTAAAGAAATTAAAGTCCCTATGAGCTTTACCTGCTGTTGTGGTTTCTGGATTAGGGGCAGCGTCTATTGTGGAAAAAAGATCACTTTTTACTCGATGTCTAGTTCACCGATTGGACTACTAAATTCATCATACACTCTTCTGATTTTATCTTCATATGAGCTCACACTTTGTAGAAAATCTCCAACTTTATTAACAAGATAATTATATGCTCTACTTCCTTCGTAGTCCCTGGCTAAATCACTTATCTTCAATAGGACTCGGTTAAATTTCTGAGCAGTATCTTCAATTTCAAGATATGGCTCTCCAAGGGTATCTTCTAAACCTCTTTTTATTTTTCCTCTGTCTATCACCCTGTCTCTGTTATATCCATTCTTTAATCGAGAAAGGGTGATATCATGCATGTTGGTTAATAGGAATGAATTTGCCCTTGACCTTTCGCCAAGAATCTCTCCAATCATGTACAAAAAGAAGTATGCTTCTTCAATTGAATCACTCAGATCTTCGGCGTCATCATGATTCATGAATGCATAAATTACATGTTTATCTTCTGGTCTTAAATCAAGTCTCTGAAGTAGAAATGGCCGAAAACCACCGTCAAAATAGTGTAGGAATGAATGTTTTCCTGAATTTTTTCGGGTTCCTCCTGCTGCCTCAAGAAATGCGATTCCTAACATTACATTAGGTAGAATCCCGTAAGGACCAAATTCACCGAATTGAGAAGGGCCGCACACTTGTTCTAAAAGATTCAATGACGGTCGATCTACACTTGACCCGCGGGTTAGCCCTCTTGAAATTTCCCAGGCAGAATCATAGACTGGAGTCCGTGAATATGCGGTGGTCAGTTCCCTTTCTAATTGAGATGATGACAATACTATCTCCCCCCACCTATGGGAAGTTCTATAACCTTTTTAAATCTTGTTGTGTCTTATCGATAGTAACATAGACTTTTTGGTTCTGAGAGAGAGCTTTTTTAAGGTTTTTTTCCAAGTCATCTGCACCTTTATCTGAATTAATACCCAATGTTCGCAAAGAAAGAAACGATGATTTACGAATAACGATTTCACGTTCATCATCAAATTCTGGATTTAAATCGAATAGTACTTCATCAGAAATGCTATTTGCAGTTATTTTCATTCGAACTTTTTTATCTTTATTTTTTTTAATAAACTCTTTTAACACTTTCAAATCAAAATCCACATTGACTCCAATAACACAGTCACCTTTTAATGTCACGTCAGAATCTTTGGTAAACTCAAGAGAATTTTTATGTCTTGAAGTAATATTCTGATGACCATAACAAGAAAATGAATAACTCATCTGATCATATCTTCTATGGGCTTTGAGGATTTTTTTGCTGCTGATTTTGCTTGTTCAGCCAAATCAATTCCTAAATCCTTGAGAGCTTTGACGTGCATCCCCATTAATTGCTCAACAATTTGCAAAATCCTCAACATTTCTTCTCGTTCTTTTGCCAATGTTGCTAATGAACCCTTATGAAATCCAACTTGCTCGTCTTTATTGATTGATGGTTTTTCTTCTTTTTTTGTCATCATGAATCACCTTTTGTACTGAGGAAGAATCTGCTTTATATTATTTGTTGTGATTTTAATACTACTTTTAAGAGACGATAAATAGAAAGATTTTTATAGGGTAATCCATTTAATAGGTTTATTATGGCGTCATCATCAGTTCCATTTGAAATTGTCAGAGAACCTGCAGGAGTAAATCGCGGAGTTGTTGTCGTCGAAAACTATAGGAAGAAACGATTTTACGTTGTGGGATTTTCTCTAGTGGATGGCAGACCTTATGATCGTGGTTGTGCTGTCTTTGAAGCACCTGATTTTCAGAATGCGCTTGCACATTTAGGTGCTTTATTAGATACACATCCTGATCCTTCAAATGTACTCCCCTCCTGCCTTGATGGAGTCGTCTTACATACGGCAACTGGTCAAGGAGGATATGCAATGGACCATTTGGCCGGAGAAGTTGCGAGAGCATATGCCTCTCACACCGGAAGGATAAATTAACGATGCTCCAACTCACTCCTTTCGATGGCGGAAATATTTATTCAACCACGTCTCCAAAGTACGGTTCCCTATATGCAAAAAAGGAAGGTATACTTGCAATAGAATCACGGAAGATTGGCGGAGAACGAAATTTTACCTTTTATTCGTTTTCTCTTCTCCGTCTTTCATTTCAACTCATCGGTGAAGAGGAAGCACACTTTTTTAAAGAAGCACTTCTTCAATTAGACGAGGATTGCAGGTTATCCGACATCTTAACTGAAGGCACCATCATTAGAGGGGTACAAGGTGAAGGGGAACCTCTGGAATTGGCAGCAAAACGATTATTTGATTCTTATAGACGATCTTTCTTCATTCCTGCGGAAATCTTAAGCGGAGTGCAAATCTCTTCGACACTTCATTAAAAATAGCAATGATTTTATTTATTTTTTTCATTAATCTTTTAAAGTTAGATCCATTTTATGGTTACTCGTGAGGCATATGCACTTTTTATGAACCTCTATGGATTTCAAGGACAAGTAATTCCCTATTTTTCTGGTACTTTCGGTTCTCCGCGACCTACTCTTGATGGGCTGATTATTATAGAAAAGCCTGGAGACGTAATCACTTTTGAGATTTTTGCATTTACTCTTGCTTCTACTGTCGCAGCGAGGCAAATCGGAGAGGTGAACGCACCATCGCTTGAGTCTGCTCTCGAAAATATGGGGGAGAATTGGGATCCGTCGCTGTTAGTGGGTTCCGAATATCTCGAAAAGTCTCTTTTGGTAGCAAGGCTAAATGCCGGAAATGTTCGGGATCTCGTTTCTACTATCCTTGGCGGTTATGCGGCGTTATTCGATGGATCCCCTTTGCCGGAGGTTACGGCTCGTTATCGAAATGCTCACATTCGTTCCCTTTTTCCTTAATCTTATAAATAAATCATCTCTTACTCAACATATGGTCATCTTATCTCATGTCGTTAAACATAATTCATTAGTATCTCAAGAAGAATGGGTTTCTTATATTTCTTCTCTCGAAAATAGTTTTGATGATCTAGAAACAAATAAAGAACGAGCAAAAAGAATCTTCAAAGAGAAATTTATTCATGCAGTGAAACAACGGGCGACGGGAAAGTTTGCTGTTTTGTTGTCTGGTGGCGTTGACAGTACATTAATTGCGTTAGTTCTCAAGCAGCTCGGTTATCAATTTCCATGCTACACCTTAGGATTAAAAGATTCAAAGGATGCATTGGTTGCGGAAGAGGTCGCAAAAGAATATGGTTTACTGCTGAAAAAAGTAACGATTTCTTATGAAAATCTTGAATCAGTTTTTGTGAATGTTCTTCATTTGTTAAAAGAACCTGACGTTGTTAAAATAGAAGTTGGCTCCGTTTTATGGGTTCTTCTCGAGGAGGTTATTAAAGACGGATATCACGAAGTATTCGGCGGTTTAGGCAGTGAGGAAATTTTCTGTGGCTATCAGCGTCATGATGAAGCGTTAGCAAAAGGATTTGAAGATCTGCATGCTGAGTGTTGGCGTGGATTAAAGGGGATGTGGGATCGCGATTTGGTCAGAGATTTTACTGTCGCGCATCATTTCAATGTTACTCTTCTTGCTCCGTTTCTTGATACGGAAGTTATTCTTGCAGCGATGAAGATTCATCCGATGTTTAAGATCGATACTCTGCAGAAAAAAATTGTGTTACGAGAAATTGCAGAAGAGATAGGATTACGAAAAGATTTTGCGCGGAGAAAAAAGATTGCGGCACAATATGGCAGTAATGTTGATATCGCCTTGGAAAGGATCGCCAAGAAAAAAGGAATGAAAAAGAAAGAGTTTTTGGAACATTCATTATAATTACGAGGTGTTCTCTCGGAAGTCGTTTTTATACTTTTCTTTCTCAATATCAAGCCATGTTTGAATTTTAGTAAGAACTTCTTCTGTCGGAATCCCATCATTTTTTGATTCAAAGAGCTCTTGGGTTATTCCACTTTCGTGAACATTTTTATGAATTAAGATCCCAAATGTCAATTCTGTTGTTTCCATCGTTGATTTCTCGTTTCCGGTCTTCGAAGCCTATCATCTTTAAATAAATCAGCCATTATCTTCCAAAACGTGTCATCATCGACTTTTATAAACTCTTTCTCCATGCCACTAAGAATCTCTTCCCTATTAATAAATCTTTTCCTCTTTTTTCCGGAAGATTTCCGACGAGACTTACTTCAAATGCAACTCGACAATATCTCCTTCTTGCAAGACGTGATCTAATCTTCTAATCATTTGGCCGTCGAATTTCATACTTTTTCCCCAGAGACGAGCAAATTTGAATTTTGTAATAAAGTCACGGTGCAATTTGTTGCACATATCAGCTAAGGTGCATCCCTTGAACACAATAAGGGGCTCGTCAAGATCAGCTTTTTTCCCAGGATCTTTGCAATACACTTTCATTAAGCCAACTTTATTGAAAATAAGTTTTTTTAATTCCTCAATATTATAGTTTTTCTCTGCAGAAATAAATAAATCCGGATGAATTTCTTCCTTTATCTTATCAAAATCCTCCCGAGATGCCATGTCGACTTTATTCACCACGACAATGCCGGGCATATATTTTTTATTTCCTTCAATCACATCAATCAATTGGTCTGCACTAATATCATCACGGATAACAATATCAGCATTCATAATTCTGAATTCTTTTAACATTCCGATAATTGTTTCTTTGTCCAGCTGAGTAAGTCGCACCGTTGTACCAAGAGAAATTCCACCGTGAGCCTTTTTTTTGATCACGACATCAGGAGGTCGTTCATTTATGCGAATGTTTGCTTCATTGATTTCTTTTTTTAAGGTGTTCGCGCTCCCTGCGGTAAAAATATCAACTAAAACAACGACCATGTCAGCTGACGAGGTGACGGCTAACACTTCTTTTCCTCGTCCTCTACCGGACGCAGCGCCTTCGATGATTCCCGGAACATCTAAGATCTGTATTTTTGCATGATCATACGTCATGGTACCGGGAATACATGTTAAGGTGGTAAACGCATATTGTCCAACGGGAGATTTCGCATTCGTAATTTTGTTCAGCAACGTAGATTTTCCTACCGAAGGAAATCCAACAAGAATCACTGACGCATCTCCTGATTTCTTTATGGTAAATCCTTCTGTTTTTCCTTTTGAAGACGCACGACGAATTTGACGGTCTTTGAGTAATGCAATCTTTGCTTTAACTAATCCAATGTGGTGCTGTGTCCGCTTATTGTATTTTGTTTTCTCCAGCTCAGCTTCCAACTCAGTAATACGAGAATGAATTTCTTCTTTCTTCGGTTTTTCCATAATCTTTAGACATCAAAGTTACTTTAAATCTCTTTTCATAACCTTTAAATACTTTCAGGAGAGCAATCGTGTACATGCAAGATATCGTTCTTTTCGTTGAAGGTGTGCTCAAGATATCCAATATTATTCTTGCGATTATTGCCGGCCTTATTGCGATTTCCTTATTTGCAGTACCTTCTAAAAATGCAGCATTAAAACCGTGGAAGGCCGTTATCTGGATGCTTCTGTTCTTTGCTGTTCAAGAAATCCTGGGAGCATTGCGGGCATTCCAAGTGTATGAGTCTCCATATCTTACTCATATTGTTCCCTCCATTATCCTTGTTTTACTGATCCGTGCATTGATTTTACAACAGAACTTAAACTTGATGAAACTCAAATGAATATTGCAGATTGTTTTGGAATTGTAGCCCCATATTACAATTTAGTATTGGTTATCATCGTTGGTTTTATGTTTCTTCGTCTGTTTCAAATGCCAAACAAAGGAATCTTTATTGTACCGTGGAAGATTCTCTTCGGAGGTTTGTGTATCTATATCGTTGAAGAAGTCCTCAATATTCTTTCCATTATTGACGTTCTTCAAACACCACGCATTATTAATGCCGTTTTTGAAATGTTGATGATCACGCTGTTCATTTACTTACTGTTGTTACAAAAAGATTATATGGAACAGAGGAAAATGGTATGAACAAGAAAGCTCTCTCACCCTTAATTGCAACTCTTTTGTTAGTTATTTTTGCGCTTATTCTTGGCGCGATTACCATGAACTTTGGGAAAACAGTTGTGCAAGAAGAACAAGTCAAACAAAGTGCGTATACGATTTCTGCTGCTTCTGTTGATAATCAACTGAAAGAAGTGCAGATTGATTATCTTCTGGGAAGAATTACTTTGGATCAATATCTTGAACGAGAAAAGGTTGCGTTAGATGAGATGGGACGTTAAGCGAATTTCTCCAACAACGATACAATATTCCACAGCTGGGTTCTCGTGTATGATTGCAAATTAATATCATCTGCTATTTCATCCATTTCATTGAGTGCTTTATTGACTTTGATGGAGACTTCCTCATCTTTCTTGAGAATACCAAGGATGCGCTTGAACTTTTCTTTTACATTACGGGGAATGGTTCCGTCGGTTTCAAGTTCTGAAATGATGGTAATCACATCTTGGATCTGTTCCATTATTTTTTCAATCCCTCCATAATTTCGGCGCGCATGGATTCGGATTTTTCTTTCAACTGATTTTCTTGACGTTCAATTGTTTTTATTCGCAACTGAGCGGTTTCTTCTTTTGTTTTTAATTCAGAAATAAGATCCTCTTTTGGCGTTGCAACCATAATATTACCAACGATCTTATACGCCTTATCTGTTTTATCTAATTCAGTGAGAGCAGATTCGATTTCTTGAATTTGAGCTTGGAATTGTTGCTTTTGGACAAGTAATGTTTGCACGCTTTGTTCAATCAATTGCAATTGAGAAATCTTTTCTTCAGTGTCTTTCTTCGTCATGATGAACCTGTTTGATTTTCTCGTGGGTAATAAGCAATTTAATAATGGAATTCACTGCCGCGCGCAATGCAACCGCATCTTGTGCTTCCATTGTTATTTTTGTTGCCTTTCCTTCTTTGGCTATGGTCACTTTTGATCGATCACGTTCCGACATCTCGGGAATGAGGCAGTCGTGAAGGATATCTACATCTTCGTGAATATATACGGTAAAACTATACTTCATCGTGCTTTGATTTTGGTTGCAATCTGACGAGGTTTAAAGAGCATTTTTGAACCACAGTACGGACATCGTACTCTCTTTCTCACATAATCCTGAGAAACTTTTTTATTGCATTCAAAGCATTTGTATTCCATGGTTAAACAGCCTCTTCTCCTTCAAACGTAATTTTTCTCTCAACAGTATACGCTTTTCCAGCGAATTTAGAATCGCACGCTGAGCAATACCAAATACCAAACGCAATTCTCTTTACTTTTTCCTTAAGACAGTAAGGACATTTTTGTTTTTTTCTTCGCTCAGCTTCAATTAATGCAACCTTGAGCTTCGTTTTTCTTCCATAGCGAGCGCCAAAGCGCTTGGTAGTTTTTGCAACAATTTTCTTGGTCATTGTGAAATGGGGCTGCTCGGACTTTCATTTAGGGATTGCATTGTCCGAAGTTCGTGGGATTGAGTTTATGAAATCCCACTTGACTGCCGGTACCTTTAGGGTGCAGTCCCTAAGTTTCGAACCGAGATCATCCGCTCTTTTGCAACTGTTCTTTAGTGGGCTTGTCGATCAAGCTTCCTAACGTTGTCCCAAAGCGGAAAGGATAGCCAGGTTACCCCACAGCCCCGTTACAGGCCATGAATTTTCCCGCTATTTTTAAAGATGTCGGAAATTTTCAATTCCACCACACGGATGGAAATTTCGGACCATATCAAAAACACTTTTTTGACATAAGAGAAAAACACTGAGTTGTTTATAAATATTTGTCAATAAAGATCAAGAATTCTTTTTATCGGTCAGAACGAATTACTCGTAACGTGCTCAATGCAAGCGTATTACTATTCGAAGACACTTTCACATCAAAGCCACCATATTGTGAATCTGGTGAGAGACATTTCGTTGGTTTGAAAGTTGGCAATGAAAACGTTACTGTTTTAAGAACATCTCCACCTGTTCCGACAATAAGCGGTGTTGTTGCCGTTCCCGTCGGTGCACAATAGGTCAGCGTCCATTGTTCCCCATTATCATAATAACTCACTTTCAACGACACATCGTTTGTTGTTGTCGAACTCATAAATGCAGGATCAATTGAAAAGACCATTTCTTTTGTTGTTGCGTCAACTTTTCTTGCGTTAAAGAAACCAGCTCCTTGTGATGAATCAACCGCGCTGGTGACATAACAATCTTTGTTTCCAGGCGCTGCTCTTTTCACAAATTTTGTCGGAGTACTTCTCGCCGTTGCAGTATCTCGTTGATACATCCATCGTTCAAGATTTTTTATCGCGGCACACGTAGGCCAGTCGACAATGCGTGTTCCTTCTCTGAGAATGACGAATGCATCCTGGGCAGTACTCGCGTCTTTTCCTGCTTCAAGATTATAATAATCTGTTATACTTGTGTCAAGAGATGTCGAGGTTGGTGAAGTCCACAAGAACCTTTGACCCATTTCTAATGAGCGAAGTATTGATGTTCTATATTCATCCGCGTTTGCATTGCCTCCAAAAGCTTCAATCTCATCACCGAAATAGCGTCCTTCTTTGAGAACCGCCCAATTCCAGTCTGTTTTAAGATAATATTCTTTGCACGTTGCTCCCGATTGGACTGGTTTGTATAACGTCGCGCAGAGCGGATCAGATCCAAAATAAGGATCGAGAGTTTTTGATTGTCCAATGTCCGTAAAACCAGCTGGTCGATCAATATAATCGAGAGACACTTCAATATTTCCTCCACGAATACCAAATCCATCGTTAAGGGCTTCAACGTTCATATCATGGGCGATTGATGGAGAACATGTGCCACCGAGATATGTTGCTCCGACCCATGCAATCTTCTTTCGACTTGCAGGATCAGGTACTGCATTCTTCCACGTCTTCATTCGCGAAACGAACGCATCACGAAGATTCGTGCAGTCACTCGTCATTCCAGCTGCTAATAAATTGGTTGTTGATGTGTCATCCAACCACATTTCTTCTCCATAAGATGGAGAAATTCCCGTCGCATACACACCAAGGAAAGATGGATCACTCAGGAACGATTGAGCAGCAAATGCTTGAACAAATTTGGTATATTCTGCCTGAAGATTAGAATCCCACGGAACAGCGACTTTAATTGAACTTGCTGACGATGAACTTCCTGAAAGATATGCTGTTTTCATCGACGGATATTTTGCCATGACCCATGAAGGAATACCTATTGTGTTACCCCATGATGCTTTTTCGAGGATAACATTTGTTTTTAGTCTAATGACAACTCCATATCCTCCAGCGTGAGCCGATTGGATCAGAGAAGTAATCGGTACCCAATTATACGTTCCGTCAGAAGGATTTAATTGATTCCATGTAAGTGTATATCCTCTTTGTTTCATTTGTGAGGTTGCTCCTGCATCATTATCCATAGGGAATTGACCTGAAAAAGA
>JAHFLI010000027.1 GCA_023255615.1 Candidatus Woesearchaeota archaeon | reverse complement strand
AGTGGTTCGCAACACATCCCCCATTGCCCCTAATTTAATAACTAGAATCTTTTTCTCCATAAAGGAGACGAGCATATCATCAATTATAAATGTTGTGGCCAGTCATTTCTTTTAACGAAGAAATAAGTGCATCATGCATTTTTTCACAGTAGCCATGCCCACATCCTTCTACAGTAAAGAATCTCTTCGGCTCTTGTGCGAATCCAAATGTCTGCTGAGCATTTGCAAGAGGAATAGTGGTGTCGTTCGTTCCATGAATCATCGCTAAGGGAAGAGGTGAGATGTTCGCTATATAATGATCAGGATCGACAGATAACAAATAATCTGCATACGGCATATCTTCGGTAAAGTGAAATCCAGAAGAACTGATTGCAACGACTCCTTTCAATCGGTGGTCTAATGCTCCCGCAATAAGTGCATATCTGCCACCCATACTTTCTCCTGCCATGACGATATTATTTTTATCAATGGTATCAACGTGCCGTAACACATCAAACGTTGCCAACGCATCATACACACTTAAATGTTGAACTGGCTCTTTTCCTTGCTGAAACACATGATAATCGCGTTCTAAATCAAGATACACGCCACCTGTTTCTCCAATACCTCGTTGATCGATCGTCAACACCGCAAACCCTTCTTTTGCGATAATTCTCGCAACCTTTGCTTCCGATTCTTTTTTTACTCCACCTCCGGGTAAAAGAACAACTCCGGGAACGTTGCTCTCATGAGGAAGAAAAAGTAATCCATACATTGTTGTCGACTGATCAAGCAATGGCCGACTCTCAAACGTAACGTGATACACATTGTAACTGACATTCTGCTCAATCAATGTTGTTGAAAAAGTGGGTGGTTCTCTTGATGAGGAATACGCAAAAGTATGATCATGAAAAGAATACACCTGAGTTGATTGATAACGATAAAAAAGAAACAATCCAAGAACAACAAGGATCAAACAAAAGATATACACATATCTTCTCTTTATCTTCATTAATCTCCCTTCTCCAGCATCCCCATCTTCCGCGCAGATTGAAACGACCAATGAACAACCACTAATCCGATTCCAAAAAAAATCATACTAATGATAAATGAGATTGCATACGTACTATAATCAACCGGATGACCAAGCATCATCGCCCTCATGTTTTCAAAGATATACGTAGTGGGTAATAATCGCGCAATCCATTGTCCCCAAACGGGCAACGAAGAAAGAGGATAAAACACGCAACTAAACGGCTGAATAATCCAGACGGTGCTCCACGCCAACACCTGGATACGCTGACCAAAGCGAAAGATAAGAGCAGTAACAAATAACCCCGTTGTCCATCCAAATAAGGAAAGCAAAAATATAGAAAGACCAACAACAAGGGGAGAAAAAGAAAATAACGAAAAAGAGTACAACAGAGAAGCAATCAGCGCCATGAACGTTCCGCTTGCCAATGCACGAAAAAAGGAAAACGTAATGATGGAAAGAAGATGCTCGCTAAAACGTACCGGTGAAGAAAATAAATGATATAAATTTTTCCCCCAGAAATCCTCAAGCACATAGACCGCAATATCCTGAGAAGACCGCCATACAAAGACCCACAAAATGATACCCCCTAATAGGGCGCTCAGTACATTAACGTCAGAGATATCCTTAATATAGAAACTTGCAAAACCCCACACAAAGAGATCAATAAGGGGCCAATAAAACATATCGCACAGACGATCCGGACTATTGATAGTTAAATAATAACACTTCAACAGCAATGCCTTGACACGATGCCATTTCATTTTTTGCCCCTCGCCACTGCAATAAAGAGATCATCTAACGTTGGTCGTTGAATGTGCAAATCGCTTAATTTGAATCCTTTTTTGAAGATCTTATTCATAATTTTATACACTTTCTCTCCACGCGACGGCACTTCAAAAATGAGAGCATTATTCTCTGCAAAAATAACCTCTACTCCTTCTGCAACTAAAAATTCTTTCAGCAATGCTCCTTTTCCTTCCTTTATTCCCAACGACACCGTCATTTTCGTAATCAGTTTTTTCAAATTATGAGCAGTATCAATTTTCAGAATTTTTCCTTTATTCATAAACGCGATTCGTCCGCACAATTCTTCGACTTCATGCATGTAATGCGATGTAAACAAAAAGGTGGCATGACGTTCACGCTGATATTCTTTAAGAATCCTTCTCGTTTTTTCCGCAATGTCGGGATCTAATCCAACAGTGCATTCATCTAAAAACAAAAGTTCAGGATCATTCAGAAGTCCTTTGCATAACGCAACTCGTGTTCGTTCTCCTGAGCTCAAGGTGATAACACGATGATGCTGTAAATCGTTCAACTCAAACTGCTTCAACATTTCATCAATCTTTTGTTCTCGCTTTGGAATATCATACATTCTTCCATAGACACGAAGATTTTGGCGAATAGTTAATACTTCGGTAAGCGGGTAATACGCAGTTGCCACATTCATTCGATTTTTAACATATTCCCAATCGGTTACCGGATCTTTGCCCAACAACGAGATATGACCTGAATCTTTCTCAAGCAATCCCGTCAACATATTGATCGTTGTTGATTTTCCTGCACCATTTGGACCAAGAAGACCAAAAAACTCTCCTTTCTTGACTGAAAATGAAATATGATCTACTGCTTTCAGTTGTCCATAGCTTTTACAAAGATTCTTGACTTCAATAACATCCATACCAAAAATAAGAAAATCAAGAGTTATAAAGATTTAGCTTAAGAAACATTTTTAAAAGAAGCTCGGCAAAACAGCCTATGAAGAAGATTACTACGATCATCATCACGTCATTCGTAGGTATTCTCCTCCTCTCATTATGGTTCTTCTTCATTGACATTCATCAGGTCGTTGAAAATATTAAATCCGTCAATCTCAACTGGATTTTTATTGCAATTATATTCTATGTGAGCACCGTTTTCATTAGAAGCATTCGATGGAATATTATCATGAGGAAGATTAAATCTCTGACCATTTGGAGAACATTTGTATTGTATATGACCGGAAATTACATCAACTTTCTCGTTCCCGTGCGCGCAGGAGAATTTGCAAAATCACTGTTTCTTAAAAAGATTAACGACATTCCGATTGCAACATCCCTTCCTGCGATTTTATTTGACAAAATTCTGGATTTGAGTCCTGTTTTTATTATTCTCGGACTTGCACCTTTCGTCCAGCGTGAATTACCACAAACCCTATGGATTATTCTTATCGTCGTTTTCGTTGTTATGCTAACGGTTCTTTCTCTCTATTACCTTGGTATAAAAAATCAAGCAGCACTCTTCAAGATCGTTGAATATGTATTCTTCTGGCTTCCAAAAAGCATTAAAGGAAAAGCAATGAACTTTTTCAAAGATGGCATCGCAGGATTATCAATTGCAAAACAAAAACCATCAGCGTTCCTGCTCATCATCGGGATTACTCTTGCTGCAGTGCTGACTGACACATTGTACATGGCATCAATTTTCCGTGCATTTAACGTTTCTATTCCGTTACTCTACGTGTTCATTGGATATACACTCTTTAATCTCTCCTACATTCTTCCAACGCCACCAGCTCAAATCGGAAGTGTTGAGGTCATCATGCTGCTCATCTTTTCGGGAGTCTTTGGAATTGAAAAAAATATCATGAGTTCAGTCATCATTGTCGTTCACAGTCTCACGGGATTATACATCTTCTTTGCCGGAGTTATTTCAACTGCATCATTAGGAATTTCAGTCGTTGATACCTTAAAAAAATCGGAACCTGTATGAAAAAAGTAAAAGGATATTTTTTTGAGATGACGGAAGATATTAAAAAAGTCATTGACACGAAGAATTATCCAAAACGGTGGGAACAAGATGGAAAGGGGTATTTTTTAATTAAAGTAAATCATTCAAAAAAAAGAATTGAAGTAGGATATGTAACGAATACGCACAGAATAACAAAAAAATTCCTAGGAACAACTGCTGAAGAGCTCTATCATGCCATTATCCATGAAAAACTCATTTCGAAAGTCACTCATGCAGCCTATCTCGGAAAAGAATTATACAAAGCAGAACTTGCATTAAAGAAGAAAATAGAGTATATTCAAGATAAAGAGTAAATAATTTAAATTTTGAAGGATTCCTTATCATATGCCTCAATTATATCAACGTGGTCATACAAGGGTCGCTCGATATGACGAACCAAACGAATTTCTTGGCGCATTATCAGCTCTCAGTCCCCCAAGAATTTTCTCATATAGTTGCCTCCCTTACCGAACTGATGAGAGGAAACCTACTTTTAATGCAGCATTTCTTGTAGGAAATGACTCCGGATCAAAACACACTGTCCACAGAATCTCCAGCGAAGATATGCGGCTCAGAAGAAAAATACGAAGCACTGAACTTATCGATGGCATGATCCTCGTCATGCCGGACGGAGATGTATATGAAATGTTTTCTACTCGATTAGGATCTCAAGACGTATTGACCCCATTTAGAGCATGGTATCAAGCAACTGAAGAACTCCAATTGTTTGAGCCACGTTTATTAAGGTCAGAGGGAAGTTTAATAGCAGAAGCAACGCGAGAAGATCTTCATTTGCGAGCGCGAGTTCCCTATATTGACGATTTCGTTCGACAGATGTTAGAACGTTTAGATCCGAATATAAGAGATTGGATTATGGATGCTGATTAAATCCCATCACAAATTCTATCAGTAACCTTTTTCCATGAGAATTCTTTGCGAATTAATTCAGACGCTTCATGAGATTTTCCTTTTGATTTAAATTCATTAATTGCTGCGATAAACTCATCGTTATCACGAGCAATTTTTAAGAAATCATACTGACCGAATAATTCTCGTATGCTTTTCAAATCAGTGCACACGACGTGAGTTCCCATCGACAAATACTCAAGCAGCTTCAATGTGACAATTAAATGCAGATTATAATTATTCTCATATGGAATAATGCCCACATTTGCCGCCATAATATACGTTGGAATCTCTTCATGAGGAATATATCCTAAAAAACGCGTATTATGGACATGATCAAGGTCTTTTTTAAGATCGTCATAATTTCTTCCTTGACCGATAAACGCAAAGTTAACGTCCATAGCGCGATTATTCATTTCTTGTACAATATCTCGCATTTTTTCGTAACTATGTCGGTCAATAGTTCCGAGAAAAAGAACAATATGCTTTTCAAATCCTAACTGTTCTTTCACTTTCTCTACATCTTCTTTGGAAACTTTCTTCGGATCAAAGAACGAGGTTTCAACCCCATCATAACTAATCTCAATCTTGTCTTCTTTAACACCACGCTCGATAAGAACGTGCTTCATCGCAGGAGTAATCACAAACACCTTGTCATACCGCTTTGCAATAGATTGCTCAAATCTCAGGAATAATTTCAAAACAAAATGAGGATACCATTTATGGGCATAATTGAAACTTGATAAGAAATCGGTAAAACTGAGAACATACTTTGCCTTCGTGAATGGTTTACCTAATGCAATAGGAATAGCAAGAATAGCATTTCTGACGATAACAACATCATACTTTTCGCTCCATATCAGTCGGAGAAAATGAAAGATAAATAAAAATCCGTAGAAAATATATTTTGGTCCGCGAAATGAAATATTTTTGTGAATATAGAACGGAGAAAACGGTTTGAGATGAATACGATACTTTTCCTCAATCTCTTCTTTGTTGACATATAAGGGGGTTGCTACCGTTACGTCATGCCCGCGCTCGACTAAATTCTCCACAATCTTAAAATTCCCAATACTTCCGCCACCGCTTAACGGCATAAATTGTTCATTCGAACAAAAGAGGATCTTCATAGTCCGGAAGTCTTTAGACCGTATTTAAATCTTCTTCAATAAGACTTAATAACTAACGTTCATTACCAGAACTATAGCATATTCCCTATTCAATCATCCGCTCGCAATTTTTGTAATTATTATATAATACCTATCTTTGAAGGAAAAGGTTTATATGCAACAAATAAAAGAGTTAAAATCGATGAAATATAAAGAGAAGAAAAAGAAAAATTTCTACATTCATATCGTCATTGTCATGGCGGTCTTTGTAATTGTTCTCGGGACAAATTTGATATTATGGGGAAGGGATTTTATTATAGGTCATGCGGGTTCTGTTTCATCATGTGGAGATGGTATTTGTGATATTGGAGAATTTTGCGCACTAGATTGTGAACGGCTTCTTACAAAGAACGCTACAGCACATGCATCAAAAACACTTGATGATCAACGAAAACCATCTAATGCTATTGATGGAGATATTGTAACGCCTTGGAATGCGGGAGATATTGCACCACAATGGATTGAACTAGATCTTGGAGAAGCTTATTCTATTAACAAAATTCGTCTGTTGAATAATCAAGTAAACTCAGGAACGATTCATAGTATTGTTTATGCAGGAACACAACCCAATCCAACAGAACAGCTAACAATATTGGAAGACTATTATCAGAATGGAACCAACAAATGGTGGGAGTACAACGTATCCTCGCCCAAAAAAGCACGATACATCAGGATTCTCACGGACAAATCACCCAACTGGATAGGGTGGAGAGAAATAGAAATCTATGGAGGAAAGTGTAGGGATTGTAGTTACGTACCGCCAGAACCACAAATAGTAGAATATTGGGTCACACCAAATATGAATGATGCTAATGATGATTACACTCAGTTTTTTACGAATTCTAGCACGTGGAGCGACACGATGAGTAAAACGAGCGTGTTCAACTTCTATGCAGGAATATTTATTAAGAGTCCTAGCAAAATGTTCTTTACTGATGATCAAGTGCAGCAACTGGTTCAATTCCTCCAAGATCATCACATCGCAATGTCTCTTGAAATGGAAGCGGTTGCACCCATTGGTACTCATCCTTGCACGGGAGCAGATCGATTCGCTCAACTAAAACCAAAGCTTGACAGAATTTCTCATGCTGGGGGAAATGTTACCTACATAGCAATGGATGAACCATTGGCTTATGGAACTAAACGCCAATGGGGATGTCATCTCACTATGAATCAAACGTTTACGGAAACTCTTGCATTTATTCATCTTGTTCACCAGTATTATCCTCGTATTATTGTGGGGGATGTTGAACCACCTTATGATGCTAAAGATCTCACTCTTTGGATGGATCTCTTTTATGAACAAGGAGAACCACTCCCATTCTTGCAGTTAGATATTCCTTATAACAATACACCCTCCTATTTGGCTAATCTTCAAGCAATTACGACTGCTGCACGAAAACATGGCGCTAAAGTGGGGGTTATCGTTATTAGTGATGAACAAGGATATGATCCTGGAGTTCAATGTCCTGTTGATTATATTCCTAAGGACTTAGCTGATATGGGAATATCTGGAGGAATATGGAAGACTTGTGTTCAAGCCATTACTACTACTCCCCATAAAGGAACATGGTGTGGTTTCAAGCGCTCAGGAGATTCTCATGCAGCAGTTTTGTGCGATGGATTGGATCCACAGCAGAGTTGCCCTCAAGATTTTGTTTCCAAAAATTTTGCAACAATGCCTGCATCTTTAGGAGGAAACTGGTACACGTGTGCTCAAGGAGTACATCCTAATCGCGCGCATTATGAGCAAAGTTCACAACCAGGAGTTCTTTGCGGATTACGCATTCAAGAAAATCCTAACCCTGTTCAAGTCTGTGGAGGATATGACCCTTCTGTAACATGTCCCGAGGGTTATGCCCGAACCATTCTTGGTAATATGCAGGGGCATGGAGGAAACTGGTACACGTGTGCAAGAGTCGCAAGAACTGATTCAAAAACTGATCCTATCATTCCATTTCCTCCAGGAGAATGGTGTGGGTTACGAATGATGGCTCAATCTGGTCCACAATTTTCGTGTTATTGGCCACAATCAGAAGATGACTTCCGTTTCTTTACCAATGCCGAGAAGTTCTATCAACAATATAAACACTCAGTAGGACAACCTGATCAAGTTATCATTCAAAGTTGGTATTCAACACCACATCTTACTTATCCAGAAACCGAGCCTTACACGTTCATGTATCTTGCTCAGGATATCATGCAACTAGATAATAAAGAAATAACTGTACCAACTTGAGAATAGTTCTAAAATTTTAAAAAGAATAAACTTCTGCTTCCTATACGTGACTCAGAAAAAACAACATAAACTCAATAGTTATCAAAAAAACCATCTTTTCTCGGACAAAAAATTTCTCTTACCGGTTGCATTATTTCTAGGTGTTATTGTGATTGGAGCAATACATTATTTCAAGCCAATAATCATTGGAAGTGCAACAAGTGTTGGTTCTCCCTGTGATCCACCAGCTGTACCACAGGATAATTGCATAGGAAGCCGCGTAGTGCATTATTTCTGCATGGAACATAAAGTTTACGAATCTGATTTCAACTGCAGTCCCTCACAATATTGTTTAATAAGAGGTGGAAAAGGTGGGTGCGTTGATAATTCACCACCATACTGCGGCGATCTAACATGTAATACAGGATATGGAGAAGATACTACAAGTTGTCCTATTGACTGTCATTATTGTGGTGATCGTATTTGTGGCGGAGGAGAGTATTATAGCTGTCCACAAGACTGCACCCTCGGTACCTGTCCAAATGGGATTTGTGAACCTAGCAACAATGAAAATACGGCAAATTGCCCGCAAGATTGCAAAACTAATCCACCAACGCCTCAAACCTGTACAGATACTGATGGCATTGGAATTATTTATCCTTCTATTCCTGGAACATTAACCGATACTTCAGCTTATCAGTCAGGTGTCTTCAAAGATAAATGTCTTAGTCCAACTTCTGTTCGAGAATATTACTGCACTGCTGATGGGGGCCATAGTTATAGCGATACACCTTGCTCTCAAGTTGGTCAGACAGGTTGTTTTGTAAATTCCAAAGGGGAAGGATTCTGTGGAACAGACATCAGCAATGGTTGTAAGGATTCAGACAAAGGATATGTTCCAACAGATCCAGGAACTCTTACAGACAAAACAGGAAAAACTCATAAGGATACTTGTTATCAGGACCTCCATTATAATACAGATTTGACAGAATATTCCTGTAAAACTGATGGTAGTTATTCTGGCTCCAGTGCGCGTTGTCCATCTGGAACTATTTGTAAAACAAACTCACAAGGAGAAGGATACTGTGGCAGTTCAACAACCTGTACTGATTCAAATTTTATGCAAACCCAATCCTGTTGTAATGCAAAAGCACCATTATACCAGTGGAAAAACAATCAATGCCTCCCAAGCTGTGGAGAAGCAGGAGCACACTATGGAGACTGGACCAAAGCTGTTTGTAGATCTGGAAAAACCTCTTGCAGTAGCTCTGAAAATAATCTTGGACTAACCTATGACTGCACGAACGGAGCATGCTGCTATCCAAAATCTACAATCGTTTGTAATCATGATACTAAATGTGATCCCGGAGAAACAAACACGAACTGCCCAAGCGATTGTCCAATACCATCACCAGGATCCTGCAGTTTTGTTCGCCCAGGAATTACCCCAGCAGGAAAGAAAGATGTCGTTCAAGGATGCACAGTAAAACGTTACTGGAAAGTTGACTTTGTCATGAACGATCCCAACTGTAATCCATCCTCCTTAGGATCACGACAAATATATCTAGTTACAGGAGGAAAGAAGAGTTCATATATTCCATCTATAAAATCAGGAAGTGTTGTTGAGATCTGGTCTGAATTTGATAAAGGAACAACAGGAAAACACGAAGTCATCGACAAAGCAACAGGAAAAACCAGCGGAACCGCAGGAGGACCAAACAATCCAGATCCAACTCATTGTCATTCATGATGTTTATAACTTTAGTAATTTCAGAACTCTTTTTCTAACCCATAAAGGATAGATTCTCAAATACTCGTGAATCTTTTTAGCATCCACTTTTTTTTGCACGATCCTTTTCAGTTCCAGGGAAATTGGCTGATTGAACACGACCATATCAATACATGTTTTTTCGATATCCGAATAGGGCAAATAAAATTCTCCATCTTTATAATATTCTATCCCGACAACATATTTCTTCTGAATGTTCCTGAACAATACATTTCCTCCAGCAAC
>JAHFLI010000138.1 GCA_023255615.1 Candidatus Woesearchaeota archaeon | reverse complement strand
TTTCTATGGTTTTTTTGTTGTAATTTTTTACTTTCACTTTCGTTGTGGCACGAGAGATGGCAAGATCAATAATTCCAACATTATCTGCATCACTGCTCAGATCAACAAATTCAACGGAACGTCCGTTCGTTTCAATTCTTTTCTTTGCCACCATAATATCAGCGCCCTCTGTAGAAATGAAATCGCTCAGAACAATGACATTCCCAGTCTCAGTGCCGAGGAGATCATTTGCCATCAGAAGAGCATCTCCCACATTTGAAGTGGTTGATTTCGGCTTTAATTCTCCCAGAACAGAGAGGGCATCTTCCTTTGTTCCTTTCGTCACCAACGCAGTTGGCGAACTTTCTGCGAGGATAATACTTATTTTTCCATCAAGATTTTCTTTTGCCTTGGTTAGCGCCGCATCAAATCGCGTACCCGCTCCATAAGCAGTTTGCATTGACGCACTCCCATCAATGACTATAACCATATTTTCTGATGAGGTCGTAAATGGAATAACAATAAAGGGAGATGCAATGGCGAGTGCGAGTCCACATAATGCAAGAAATTGAATATAAAAGAGAAGATTATGAACGAATTTTCTGAGAAAGCTTTGTTTCTTCGTTAATTTCTTTTCTCGAATAATAAACATGAGTGAAGGAATAATTTTTTCAATCGGTTTTGGTTTTATCAAATACACAATGATGAGAGGAATCAATGCAGAAAATGCGTACAACCCCCACATATTCTCAAAAAGCACCATTACTCTCCCCTCATGCTTTTTTTTACAATCTTCAGCAGATCATCATGGCTATGAAGCGTTTTCGTCAAAATAATAAAATTGTCTACCTTATACCAATAGACTTCATCTCCTGAAGAAACTTCAAGTTCACGTCTTCCTTCATGTGGCAATGTAATTTGACCTTGTGTCGTCAATTTTGCTTTTCCCAGGAAGGTAATTTTCATGATACCACTATGCCGTTTTATTAATACTACTAATTCTAATAAATTTAATACTTATACCAGTTATATTTATTTTCATATATTTAATTTTTATAATAGAACTAATAATTTTTACTATATAAAGATTACGGTTTAATGGACCGTTCCTGTCTTCACTTTATCCACTTCAGCCGGTTTTCCATCTACGGTAAGAACAAGATGATCCCATTGTACCTTTCCTTTCTCGATAGTAATAGTAAGTTTAGCAAAATCTTCATACGAAATTTGTTCAGAGTTATTTGTTACGTTTCCAAATCGTGCAGGTGAACCGTTATCAGCGTGAGCAGTAAGAATTCCAACATTTCCATGAGCATCTTCTCCTGCAAGAAGCATCCCTTGACTTTCTACGCCACGCAATTTTGCTGGTTTGAGATTAGATACGACAATAATATTTTTGTTGATGAGTTCATCTGTTTTGTAGTGAGCACGTAGCCCTGCAACAAGTTGTCGTTGTTCATGCCCCATTTTTATTTTCAAGATGTATAATTTATCCGCGTCTGGGTGCGGTTTTACTTCAAGGATAGTTGCAACTTTGAGGTTGAGAGGAAATAACGTTTCTTTCTTTTCTTCGATTTTTTCAATCAGGATAGCGCTTTTTCCAAGAGTATGGGTTGTTATAATATTGCCTGTATCATTCCATTGCAAATGGTCCATCTTCAGTTGAGAGTTTAGTTTAGTTGAAAATTCGGGAAGAATGGGTGAAGAGACAATAGAAATTAATTTCACCAAATGGATGCAGGTTCCCAAAAGGCGGTGTGTTTTTTTTGGATCACTCTTCACTAACTTCCACGGTTCATGCGTTTGGAAATACTTGTTTCCGAGAGACCCTAACGCTAATATGTTTTTTACTGCTTCCTTGAGATTAACGTCAAGATAATTTTCTTTGAGAGAATCAATTAATGTATTCATTTCTTTAAAAAAATCAGGATCATTGTCAATCCCATCAATTTTTCCATTGAAATGAGTATGAGTAAAGGAGAGTACCCTATGGCAGAAATTACCAACATTTGCTGCGAGTTCATTGTTAATAACATCCCGAAAATCTTTGGCATCGAAATTGATATCTGATAATTTTTTGCTGAGAGATTTTGCATAATAATAACGAAGATATTCTGGCGAATAATGTTTCGCAAAATCTTTGGCCGTGAAAAATGTCCCACGACTTTTTGACATTTTCTGATTATTCACAGTAAGAAAACCATGGACAATAATTTCGCTGGGAAGATTAAATCCCGATCCCATCAACATCGCTGGCCAAAAGAGAAAATGAAAGTAAATAATATCTTTGCCAATGAAATGAATAATTTTCGTATTTTTATTTTTCCAGTAATCTTTTTCTGCATCACGATGATGATGTATGCAGTAATTTTGAGTAGAAGCAATATAACCGATAGGAGCATCGAGCCAGACGTAATAATAAAGATTTTCCTCCTCGGGAATTCGAAAACCAAAGTACGGACCATCTCGAGAAATGTCCCAATCTTCTAATCCCTCCGTAATCCAATTTTTGATGTAATGGACAATTTCTGGCTGCAGGGATGTATTCTCAGAGAGCCATGTATCGAGTTGATTGGAGAATCTGCTCAATTTGAAAAAATAATGTGATGAGATTTTTCGTTCGGGAGTGGTTCCACAGATAGAGCAGTAGGGATCAATCAAATCTGTTGTTTTGTATGTTGCATTGCATGATTCACAGACATCTCCATACTGATCAGGAGTATGGCACTTTGGACATGTTCCCTTGACATATCGATCCGGTAAAAATCGCTTACATTTTGGACAAAACGTAAGTTCGACGTCTTTTTTATAAATAAACTTATTTTTTTTTAATATTGTAAAAATAAGATTGGAGAAATGCTGATTTTCAGTACTGTTAGTAGTATAATAAGAGTCAAAGTGGATATGAAATGATTTGAAATCTTCTTGATGTTCATCGTGAAATTTAGCGATAATTTCTTCCGGCTGGATTCCTTCTTTCATTGCTGCAATTTCAATAGGTGCACCGTGGGCGTCATCAGCACAGCAATAAATAACGTCCTCTCTAATGAGTTTTAGAAATCGAACGTAAATATCTGTTTGGATATATTCAACTAAATGACCAATATGGATGGGGCCATTTGCATACGGCAATGCAGAGGTAACAAGGATTTTCTTTTTGGATGACATGAACTCCTGAAAGAATGAGGAATTTAAAAAGATTAAGTAAAACGCATTACTATTCTTTAATCATCATCTAACTCTACTTTTCCTTTCTTTCCTTCCTTTAATTTTTTAGTTATACCTATTTTTTGATTGCAGAAGCCACATGGGAAGATAAACGCAGGAGCCCCGTCAAAAGATTTCCTTTTGTATTCTGTCGTTGCTTCTCCTGATTTTCCGCAATGAGGACAGGTGTATTGAATCTCAAGAGTGAGTTTGGACTCATGGACGGATTTTTCCTCTGTAAAGCCGCATTTCGGACAGGCATATTCGGTTGCGCGAATTTTTATTTTTCCTTTTTCTACTGGTTTTCCCATCTTTGCTTTTTTGCATTTTTGGCAGTCGATTCGACGAGCCCATGCAATTGCTTTTCCGCTTCCGATGGATCGATTAGTAAAATAAATGCATTCGTCCATACTATTCGGCA
>JAHFLI010000026.1 GCA_023255615.1 Candidatus Woesearchaeota archaeon | reverse complement strand
TGGTTTGTAATGATATGTGAATCCAAATGGTTCAATTCTATGCTCCTTGGGAATTAGCGATAAATCTAGATCATCATAATCATTGAAGTCTATTTTATTATCTGTGTTGCTAAGCAAATCAAGTAATGAAAGATCATATATCCTTTGATTAATAAAAACATATCCTTCATTTTTTGAAGGCGTATCAACGTCTTTTAGGTTAGCTGTTGTTAATACAATCCTATTGGGAATATATACTCTTTCAGAAAAATGGGAATTTTCATACACATATATATCTCCAAATTTTTTCACGAATCTTAAATCTGACTCATTAAGTTTTTTGAGCTCCATGTTTGCCTGTTCTTCTGTTCCAATTATATCTACATGGTATATTAGATATTTTACTCCAACAACTGATAAATAAGAAGACATATTTTTTGGGATTTCAGGATAGAAGGTTGAATAAAATTTCGTCCATGGTGAAGTATAATGATAAAAACCAATAGAATCTTTTACGAGTGAGCGAGGAACTAGATTGGATGCTATTCTATCCTCATTCCAAGTGTATGATGATTGAAATTTCAAATTATTCTTTCCAGAGCCAGCTTCATAAGGTGCTAAATCCATTACTTTGAAGTCGCCCGCTTGAGATGAAAGCCAATCGTTTAATTCTTGGTACTCATGTGGAACTTCTACAGGCACGTAATAGAAACCAAAAAAGCTAAAGACTTTTGGTCCAATTAATACTAAAAAAGATAGGATTATAAGTAATATAACAAAATTTCTTAAAGACTCTTTTATGAACTCTAATCTATTATTTATTTTTAACTCGTATATAAAAATTGAAATGAAAATGGCGTAGATGGGCCAAATCAAATAGCTTAATTTACCAGGGACCCTCCATATCCAACCAACTAAATTAGAAACTGGACTGTCAAAAACTAACCACATATAACTTTTAAAATTAGAACCTAGGGATAAGATTACTGAAATGAGATACACAAAAGAGAGGTAGAGAATATAGAAATTTTTTCTGATCCGATTGATAAGGAGAATTGAAAGTGAAAGAATTGTAATAAAGAAACTATTAATAATCCAAAAACTATTTTCGTAAATTGATGGATTAAACCATGTTATCCATTGATCCGATGTCCGCATAACGTTTAAGATATTACTATTACGGCTAAATTCTTGAACTTGTTCTTGGGTTACAACATAACCCGGACTAACGTTTGTAATATGGGAGTTTTGATAATACGGTATAATCCAATAAGAATTAATTAGAATAAATAATGCAACTAATAACGTGGATAATTTTATCTTGAATAATATGTCACTATATTCTTTATTGAATATATTCTTGACAATCGAGAATATGAAAAAAAGAAATATTAAAAGACCACTTAGTACAGTATAGTGCGGCGTAGATGATGCTAATGTCCAAGTAATTAAAGTAAAAAAAATGTATTTGTAGCTTTTATCTTCAATTGCTCTAATATAGAAATAAAGTATTAGTGGAGTTATGGCGTATGCTAACCAATAAAATTGGGCTTGAAGCTGCTCTAAAACCCATGGGCTCAGCATAAAAACCATTATTCCTGGAAATAAAAATAATGGCGGAACCTTTTTTTTATAAATTCGTTCAAATAGAAAATCTGAAAAAATAAAAAAAGAGATGCCTGAGAAAAAGAATGTGAAGAACAGCCATATTTTTGCAAACCATTCTATGCTAAGTCCAATTGTTTTTGAAATGAAAAGAAAGGGCACCATAAAAAAGGACCTATCAATATCTTCGTAGTTTGAGACAGAGCCGAATCTATTGTAAAGTGGAAAATAATCATCAATATAATTATCTAATGTTGTGGCAAATGACATATCTCCATGCAAAGGAATACCAGAAGACATTAAAATTTTCGAAAAGGTGACAACACTAAAAAAAAAAATTATTGTCCCTATTAAGAATTCTCTCTTTTTTAACATATGTAAAATAAAAGAAACGGCATCTTTAACTTTCATTGATCCCACTCGATAACCTAAAGAATAGATCTTCAATCTTTTTTATCACGCTTTCTGCAGAAAATTTCTCTGCATTTTTTCGTGCGAGCTTCTTCATAATTAAGAAGAGGTGTTTGTTTTGCTTTATATTATACATTCTCAATAATTTATTTGTAAGATCATTTGAGCTTGCAGGTCGTATTAAAAAACCAGTTTTTTCTGGAATAATTAACTCATTTGGACCCGGAATATTGGAAACAATAACTGGTAATCCACATGATTGTGCTTCAAGAACAACCTTAAGTGCAGTTTCCCATCGTGAAGGAAGAATAACCACATCATGAGAATTATATAACTCAACTAATTTATCAATATCCATAAACCCAAGGAATCGTACATTTGAATACTTCTTCGCTAATCTTTTAATTAGATACTCAAGCTCGCCACTTCCGATGATGGTAAAGGTTATCTTATTAAAAATCGGATCAACTGAGAGTTTTTCTATACTTTTTGATAATATGTCGATTCCTTTTTGCTCAGTAAGACGTCCAACAAAAAGAACTCTCAATCCTTCATGATTTTCGCTTTTATGCGGCAGAAAAAAACTTGTATTAACGAAAGGTAAAAGACGTATAATTTTTGATTTATCGATATTATATTTTGTTGAAATCAATCTGGTATCGAAATAATTTTGGGTAATAATAATTGATGATCTATTTAGCAACTTTCCATACCAGGATTTTTTGTAAATGAAATTATGTAGTTTAGAAACAAAAGATTTTCTAAAAGGATAATATATTGACGTATGAATTCCGCAAACAATAGGTGGCGTCTTCTTACCAGAAAAATATTGAATAGACAAAAAGTCAATAATTTCGTTCCGTGTATATATAATGTCAGATTTTTTAATAACCCTTCTTAATCTGTTATATGATTGTGAGGATGGAATGAATGAAGTTAGACCATATTGATAAAACCTAACGTGATTGAATTTTTTATTTATCTCATCTTTTGGAATTCTTTTTTCAAGTAATTTTTGAAATACTATTACTGACTCAATATCATTAATACTTTGATTTCCTGTTATGACATTAATATTATGTCCTGATTTCAAAAGATTTTGAATAATTTCCATTATATAAATTTCATAACCGCCGCCATATGTCAATGGAGCGAAACCAAAGAAAGTAATATTAAGAGGTTTCACACCATCACCTTCTCAATAAAGTGCAAGACTTCAGCAGCACTCGTATCCCAATTGAATGTTTTGGAGTGTTCAAGCGCATTCTCCGATAATGTTTGTTTTAATTTTTTATTTGAAAGAAAAGAAGTCATTGCGTTGGATAATTCAACAGGAGTATTTCGTCGTACTACTAATCCTGTTTTTCCATCAACAACTGCGTCTCGTAAACCATCGACGTTATACACAATCGCAGGAGTACCCAAAGCATTGGCTTCAGAAACGATTAATCCCCATCCTTCCTTAACAGAAGTGACCAGTATCGCTTCAGCAGAAGACACTAATGCGTTGCGTTCGTTCATCGGTAAATAGCCATGAAACTGAACAGAAGGTGGCGAAATACTTCGTAAATATCGTTCATACGCGATATCACCACGACCAATAATATGAAGCGTAGATGGTATTGACAGCAATGAAAATGCTTTAATCGCATCTTCCACTTGCTTACTTTTCTTTAACCGTCCAACGAACACAAAGGAATTTTTCTTCTTGTGAGGTAAGATAGACAAAGGCATAGTATCAATCGCATTCTGCATTACAAAGATATGACGAAATCCGTACGAAGCGAGATTTTTTCGCGTAGACGCAGACACAACAACAGTAGGAAGATTCCGATACCAGCGTATATATATTTTCTCAGAAATATAACCGATCCAAGACAATGGAAATGGCATTTCATAAAACCATATCTGCTCACACAGCTGATGAATAAACGCCATTTTCTTTCCTTTATAGAACAGAGGAGTAAAGAACGGAATGGTATTGATTTGATCAATCACGAGGTCATAGTTGTTTCGTTGAAGATAGCGATATGCTTTGTAGTACACGGAATGCTTATCACCACGACGGATAATAGTAACATCTTCTATCTTCTCTGTACGAGAAGAAGGAAACGAAGACGTAAACCATGTACATGAATGACCAACAGCTGCAAAGCGTTTCAATAACTCAAACGTTACGTACTCTGCGCCACCTGCGCGTGGATTCTTTATATCTCTCCAGCTGAGCATGAGGATGTTCATAGCTCCTCCGGATTATCATTATGCATACCAACACCCCTTTCACAACTGGTGAATAGAAATAAGAATTAATATTTAAACGTATGCCAGTAAAAATGAGGTTTTGTCTCGATGTGTGGACGAAAATCAGTTCAGTAAATCGATATTAGAAAACACTTTGATTTTTTTCTGTTTATCAAAATGAGCATCATGTGTCCATATCCCGTCTGCCTTACATGAAAGAGCAGCTGCAAGAAGGGGAACATCATCCTGATCGATCATTTCTGTGCATTCATTGATATATTTTTTATAATTGGATTGAGGAGTAATCTCTATATTCTCAAAAAGTAACGTCAGAATAATATCAAATTCATCATCAGTCAGTTTCGTTTTTTCTTGCAATTCCGCTCGATGTTTATCGATCTCGCTTAAGGTATAATCTGCTGTAATGAATGAATAGGTTTTGTCAAACAGTATCTTTCTTGCCGTACCGTCTTTAACAAGAGCTGCAATTATTCTATTCGTGTCAACACATAGCTTCATTTCAATCCATGCCTTTTCGCAATTCCATGTTTGATAGAATGCCCTATCCTTTCTGCATCTTTCTCCGTCAATGTACTCTTTGAGAGCATCTTATCCATGAGCTCTAATTTTCGCGCATGGTTCCATAATGCCTGGCGTGCGATTTCGCTCCATTTTATTTCGCTGTGCTTTTTCATAATCTCATGCAGATCCTCAGGAACTGCTAATGTCATATTTGTCATAGGTACCACCTAAGTAAGTTAAGGAATATTACTTATTTAAATATTTCGATCTCTGAATTGGAAAGATATACCTATACATTGAAAAGAAGTTCCGTGCAAAAAAAGATGAGCTTCTATTTAAATTTTTTCTACCATCGGAAATCCTTCAATAATTCCGGAAAATTTTACTATATAATTTATGAATAAGAACTACTTCTCAAAATACTGAGGAGGAGATTCATGGAAAAACTTATAAAAGCCGATTCGTCTCTGGACCATATGAAAATGAGATATCGAGTGCGTATAGAGCAAGATGAAGATGGAACATTCGTAGCAGAGTGCCCATCTTTACCAGGATGTATTTCTCAAGGTAAAACACGCTCTGAAGCACTTCGTAATATTCATGATGCGATTCAAGGATACGTCGAGAGCTTACAAAAGCATCATGAACCAGTACCTCCTTCCATTGATGAAGAGGTAGTGGAGATCGATGCCTAAATTACCAACGCTTTCAGGTTTGGAATTGGTAAAAATATTTGCTCAGATAGGATATCAGAGCGATCATCAAACAGGCAGTCACATTATCCTTCGTCAAATCAGTTCACCTCATCGAAGGTTAACTATTCCTCTTCATAAAGAATTGAGTAAAGGAACACTTCGTGCAATCATTAGACAATCAGGTTTAACGCGTGAAGAATTTCTTATATTATTAAACAATTAAAAGCTTAACGTTACCCATGTACGGAAATAAAAGGAATTTACTCGTCTATTTATAGAATATATTTTGTTCTATGTAATCCTTTACTATTCTCGAAAATTCTACGAAAATTCCGGAAAATTTTACTGGGGAATTTATTAAGACGTTTGATTTTCTTAAGGAAGATATTTGAATACCATGAGACTCGAGCATTCCTTGCATTGGAAACAGAAAAGATTTATTAGAAAAGAAATCACTGATGATATCATTGAATATGCACTCTATCATTCCTCTGTGATGCGTGATAAGAAATGGCCAGATGCGCTCAACGCTATCTGTCGAATTCCATCAGTGGGAAGAACGATAAAAATAGTGTATAGATCATCAGGGAAGGAAACATTTATTATCATCACCGCATATTGGCTTGATTAACATGGACAACGTATGGTACGATAAGGATGAGGATGTGTTGAATATTGAGCTTGCAAAGAAAGAGTACTGGAAAACAGTTGAGTTACGTAGTGGAATAAATATCGATGTCGCAAAAGATGGTTCGATAACTGGTATTGAGATTCTCCGCGCAAGCAAAGTATTTTCAAATGCTAAAAAAGTTATTGCACATGCAAAGACGATTGCAACGTAAATCATTTCTTCTATGATTGAAGCAATAATCGCACAATATCTTCATGTTCGTGTTTGCGTTGACTATTTTTTCTTGCTTTTCACTTCGTTCAATTGATGCAATTAATTTCATTTTAATCCATTGGCTTTTGTGCATCAACTGGATTTATTCGCGGCAGTTTGCACATCTCCAGCCTCTTATCTCTCTCGCCTTTCCATTCAGTTACTATGCCTTTCATCTCTCCTCCACATTCGCATTTCAATTTGTAATAATGTTTTACTCATTAATAAATCTAAACAGTAAATATTTTTGGATTTTCCGGAAGATTTACGACGATAGAAAAAATTTAAATAGAAGCTCATCTTTTTTTGCACGGAACTTATTTTCAATGTATTATCATATCTTTCCAATTCGGAGGTCGAAACGTTTAAATACGTAATGCACATATCGTACATAAAGGTGGTACCATGGTGAGTATGACATTATCAATACCGGAAGAACTGAAAACAGAGATGGACAAACATCCAGAAATGAATTGGTCTGAAATAGCTCGGCAAGCGATTCGTGAGAAAATCAACCTATTAAAAAAAATGGATAAACTTCTTCGACACAGCACTCTCACCGAAAAGGATGCACTTGTTCTGGGTAGAAAGGTCAACAGATCAGTTGCAAAGAGATTCCTTACCTATGGAACTCGTCCTTGACGCTAATATTCTCTTTGCTGCATTAATTCGTGATAGTAACATCCGTCATTATCTACTATTAAGCCAACATTCATTTTTTGTTCCTGAATTCGTGTTTGAAGAAATAGCAGAGCATAAGGATGAACTCAGGGACAAAACAACATTAAGCGAGTCTCAAATCAAAAATCTTCTTGATCAAATTATTATTCTTGCACATATTAGAGTCATTCCGTTTGATGACTTTAAAGAATGGACAGACAGGGCTCTGAAAATAACCCCTGATAAAGATGATGTTCAGTATTTTTCTTTAGCCATGAAATTACGGTGCGGCATTTGGTCAAATGATAAACAATTGCAACATCAATCTGTCATTAAAGTGTATACGTCGGAGGAGATTTTCTTGCTTTCCTAATCATTACCATTCTTCTTTGCTTCACGTTCATGCGCATTCTTTTTTCATAAAGCTGCTTATTGAATTTGGTGCATACTTTTTTTATTTTCTTAAAGTCTCTGAACCAGTTTCTACATCCGTCCCTGAAGTTGCTCCAATCATCGTAAATCGTATCAACAACTAAGTCATTTTCGATGAGGGATTTCCGAGAAACAGTTGCTTGCGGAGTATAATACCCACTTTTTCTCCTCTCTTTTCGTGTGACCATATTGGTGCCTCCGAACATCCTTTGCATAAGCCACTTGGTTGGCAACCCATGCATCGCCCTTCCGAGCGGATTGTTCCTACGGCGCCTTGCTACGATTAGTCATTCTTTTTGTTAGAGTTTTACCCTATTATAAAATCTGTTTTTTTTCCGTTGAAATATTTTCGGCAACAATATTTATTTTCCGAAATTATATTTTGTTTTCGATATTGAAAATTACAACGAATATGTTTTTCTTTCAGTCGCGATGTTTTATTTCCGGGATTTTCTCAGAAGAAGTTAATAACAAGAAAAACAAAAGAAAAAATGCGCCGGCATCGGCTAATCAGGTATGCCGCTAGGTTGAGCTCCTAGTGTCCGTAAGGACTTCGGGGTTCAAATACCTTTTGGTTTTATCCGATTGGTTGGAATTCCCCGTGCCGGCGTATTACTCTATTTCCCAATCGCAGAATAATTTTGGCGAGGCATTTCATGATACATCGTTGGCAATGGTTTTCTGTCGTAATAGCGGAGAATATACAATCGATAGGCAATTGCTAAGGTATCGACAAATATTCCTTTCATTGCGTTCATATTCACCATAGAACCAGTGCCCCAATTATAGGTTAATTTAATTGGTGCTTCTGCAATGTTATATCCAGATTTGCGTGCATTCACTAACAACTCCAAATCAAACGCAAATCGTTTCACGAGCACTTTGGGCAAAATCTCTTTCAAACAATCATATTTCATCAATTTCAATCCCGATTGTGTATCTTTGACATCGAGACCAAATAACAGATCAACAAACAAATGATAAAAATAAGAAAAAAATCGTCGCTTGAGCGGATAATTCACTTTGCTTTTCGGATGTCGTTTTGAACCAATGACCATATCAACGTGATCAAGATATTTAAAAAATCCGATTACATTCTCAGGATGAATATCTAAATCACCATCCATAAACGTCACCACATTTCCCGTTACACACTGAAAACCATGCTTCAATGCATATCCTTTTCCTTTGTTGACATCATAACTCACTATTCTTAGTCGAGGATCCTTAATCAAGGACGCTTCTTCAACCGTGCGATCAGTAGAGCCATCATTCACGAGAATAATTTCAAAATTCTTTCCATATTTCTTAAATGTCTTTAATGATTCATGCATATTGCGATAAATAAATTCTTGCTGATTATACACTGGAATAATGACGGATAATTTATAGGGTGGCATTGATACCCAGCTCCTTTTGTGTCATAAATAGTAAAAATCCCGCAAGCAATACATTTGTGACGAGAACAACCTGAATCACTTCTTTCAATGAAGAATGAAAAATAGTAATAGCACCAACTTCAAGCAATAAAAATGGAATTAACCAATACACAAATGAGGTATTGTTCAATGCCAGATGATAATTCATTAACACATTGCTCAGAGAAAATATTCCTAATGCTAATCCGAATAATCCGACATAGGATGAAATTTCATATGCTTTTCCAAACAACGAATTTGAAATAAACGTCGGAACAATAAAGAACAGTGCACTAGCGGTTGCGGCCATCACGAACGTATAAAATAATGTTGATTTCAATAAAGGCGATGAATTATTCGATTCTTTGGATACTTTCGGAAACATCACAATGACTAATGCAGAGGTGCCAAACAAAATTGTTTTTCCAATAATGGACGCTGCAGCATAATAACCCGCTTCAACACTGGTAAAATAATGTTTGACTAATAACACGTCGATATTGACAAATAAATTCATCATCGTAATGCCGACAAAAACAGGAAGACTATATTTTAACAAATCGACATGCTCTATCTTTTCTTTGTCAACGCGCAGAAAAGGAAGCAAGACTACCAATGGAACAACAATAGCAAGAACTTGAGAAAGATCTAAAGCGACTAACGCACCAAAAACACCGTAGCTCAACGAAACAGCAGCGACTCCTAATAATAATTTTACTAATGCAACAACAACACCGACAACATTCATCGGCATATATTTCTCCAATCCATTCAGAACGCCCATGGGAATAGGTGTTAACACGGAGAGAAACAAAAAAATTCCCGTCAACACAATTAATACCGGATTGTCAATGTTCAAAAATTTTGCAAGAGAAACTGAAGCGAGCAAGAAAAGAATAAATCCGATACTGCCATACAATGCAAGTTTTTCAAACGAATATTTCATCAACGATTTTATTTTTCCTGGTTCTTCTGCATATTCAGAGGTAAACTTCATCACGACTGTTTTTATTGTGCCTAACGAAAAAGTCGCAACATACATTACTGAAAATAACGCTCCCAGAATACCATACTCAGCAGGACCTAATAATCTGCCCATGGCTAATTGATAGAAATAATTGAGTATATTTGCGAGTGAAGAACCAATCAGAATGACCAATGAATGTTTCAGCAATTGATCATTCTTGTTCAGATGAGTATTAATATACTTAAACATGAGACACCCTTTTCACCCCTTGGAAATAGAAATCGCAAGAAATATTTAAACGTGTCGAAATGAGCAATGGAATTCTTTTGCTGATTGCGGAAAT
>JAHFLI010000137.1 GCA_023255615.1 Candidatus Woesearchaeota archaeon | reverse complement strand
ACAGCTTCACCCTGTCGAGTACGAAACATCACCTTCCAAGCTTTCATATGTTCTCGTGCAGAAAGCGATCGATGATCGCACGTTTTCCCCTGCTCACGATTTTTTCGCAGCTGTTCTTGTAAACAAAAACAAACATATGCTTTCTCTTTTGCAATCAATTGTTCGGCATATTCATAATAAAGAACAAGACGATCGGATTTGTAAATCACAGGCTTCTCATACTTCACGTCCAACCATTCAAATGCATCTTCAATGAATGCATAGGCATCAGATGTAATCGGTTTCTCCTCACTCCCAATCGTATCATCCATAACCAAAAGAATTTTTGCACCATATTTTTCCGCATAAAGCGCATTCAAAAGATACGTCTTCGCATTCCCTAAATGCAATGCTCCAGAAGGATATGGTGCTAAACGAAACACCATATGTTCACTTTGTCTTTCTAATTCAGGAAGGCCTTCCTCCCGTTCTTCCGCAACCTTAACCAAATGCTTAACATGAGAAAATTCCTCTGCTCGCTCAACTGCAGACAGAGCATTAATCTCGGCAACAACTTTTTGTATTTCTGGAATAATATTCTTTATATCTCTTTTCTCCAGTCCATGCTGAAACAGCTTAGGTAAAATCCTACTTGCATCAGCTTTCTCAAATTCAAGAGCATTTTTAAGTGCATACGCACGTATTTCCTTCGACAAATCTCCCATAACACTAGATAAAGAATGAATTATTTAAGGTTATCTGCTCGCCCGCAAACCCGTTCTAAAAACAATTGTGTATAAACGCCTACAGCGTAATATCCATTGCGATCAGTCGCCAAACCTTTCGCTTGCAGAACTTCCAAACATTCTTTAGAAAGCGAAGCAAAATAATGATGGGGCAAATCAAAGCCATTTCGACCGAAAGCATCGAAGTCTACATATAAGTTCTTCACTGTATGAGATAAAGATACATGAAGAGGACAATCTGTTTTATTACCCCTAACATCTTCCACCATAAGTGCTCCTTCCAAAGTTTTAGTAGTGACAGTACAAATATCACTATCATTCAAAACGATCTGCACTGACCCGCCAGGCATAAGAGTTGCTTTCATAATCTATCAAAAAATACTAGTATTATAAACGTATCTAAAAAATTTCTTAGTAAATTTAACCGATTTCAAGCTATAGCAACAGACGTTAGTATTTTACCACAGTGTCTGTTGCTATATTCGCGGGACTGAAAAGTAACGGTAAAAAATTTCAGTCTTGCTCTATATCGTAAAAAGTTGGTTAACCAACTTTCCTCTCAAAATCTTCAAGTTTCGACTCAATCTTTAAAATCTTTTCAACAAAGCGATCAAGTTTATACTCTAAATCGTCAAGCTTCAATTGCAAAGCATGTAAATCAGGTGTATGCAAAGAAGATTCAGAAGATGAAGGAACAGAAAGTGAATTATCCAAAAAACCAAACAAGTCATTTGAAACATTTTCAGAAGAAGATGCATTTGTCGGGAGAACATTCGTCGCAGCAGTCAAGTCAAGAGTGCCATCAGAAGTAATTCTTTCGTTTCGTTCAGGAATCTTCGGAATCTTCAACAGCCCTCGTTTTTGCAATAACGTATAATCAATATCTCGACCTTTTTTATCAAACAACTTCATAACAATACTACAAAAAGGTTTTATTTAAAGTTGTCGATAGACTAATACGTCTATCAAAAGAAATAATTCACTATAATGCAAAATCAAGAAGAGATTGTACAACACGTTCCCCCAAAGATCGCAAGTAATGAAAAGGCTTTAAAGAATCAACTGCTTTTTTTAAAGCAATGTATTCATTTTCATGATCTATAGTTTGAGCTTGAAAAGTCACTTGTGCATAAATGCTAGCTCTAATCCATACATTATTGAAATGAGCCGGGGGAATATAAAGAACTCTTCCTTCCAAAATACCGTCCGCACTATGAAATCGAGCCTCTTCAATTCTAGAAGTTTTATTGTACTTTTCTTTAAAACAATCAACATCAACCTTACGTTCACGCTCAATCGCTAAAATTTTATTAATAAATCCTTGAATAAGAGCATCACTTCTCTCTTCAGAAAAATCCTTGCTTAAAAAAGGTGACCGTAGTATAATGAGAGGATCATACTTTGTAGAGTATAAATTCATAAAATACATAAGAAAACATTATTTATAACTCTTACGAAATCGTTCATGCAACAAGTTTAAATAAACCTTCCGCATTACTGTTTCATAAAAAGAGACCATGGCAATCAATATCCATAATCTTATTGCAGCAATAAGTCCAGAAATTTATTGCGATGAAAAAGTCAAAGGAGAAGTAAAAAAAATCGTTAAAGAAAAAGGATATTTAGCTGCAGCAGAAATTGCAAAACCAAAGGAGAGTGACTATATGGATTTCGATGAAATCGCCTATAAAAATCCATTCAAACTCTCAGGATTAAAAAATCCCATTGAAAAACATACACTCATCTATGATTCGTTCGGAGAAAGCCTCGAACCCGTCTACTTTTGGATTCTCGACAATGTACAAAAAGAATACAGCGATATGAAAAAAATAGATAAAATAGTCGATAATTTCATTGCTTCACCAGGTTCAAGCTACTTCTCGGAAATGGGTCAGCGCGCCACAAGAATGCAAGAAGAAGGTATGAAAATCCTCGGTACTGCAAATCAAATCGTAAAATCCGTATTAAATATTTTATATGATCTCAAAGAATTCAAACTCAGATTAGAGCTCTATAGTCAATTGAAGTCTCCACGAGAAGAAGAAAGAAAATCCGCGCGACTTTCTTTAAAACAAATTTGGATTGACACCGTTGATGTCAAACGAAACACAACATCACTGAAGGGTCTCGTGCAGCAGCTCAATTACGCTACTATTATCGACGCATTTATGACGGCAGATAGTGTAAAAGACCTCGAAAAAATTGATCTCAACAATCGAGTAAAAAGAATTCTTGAACAGCGTGTAGGCGAATTCAATGGCTGGATTGATCTTTCTGAAAAAGAACTCCGAAAACGATATGAAATAGAAAGATCGTATCTTAAAAGCCAAGTCAGCACCGTACAACTGTATGCTCGTTGGGCAAAACCGTACTTAAAAGCCGCGAGGCAGCTTGAACAAAATGCATCACCTACTGCTGCACTCGTCAATGCATTTAACACAGTTTTATTCGAACTAACTTTATTTGGACAGGCTGAATATGATCCTAAGGATGATGTCAACAAAGGAGACCTCCCAAAACTTTTTGAAAAAACAAAAATGCGTTCCTACGTCCCTTTGCTCGTGATAGAATTAACATTTAGAAGCATTCCCGAAAGGGCAGGCCAGCAAGGATACGGATTCAGAGGCAGGCTAGAAGCAAATTTTACCAGTTACGCTCTCAACGATCAAGAATTAAAAATTGTAAAAGAACAAATCGAAAAAGACGATTTCGGCGACGTCATGAAACTTATCGAAGGAGCAACTTCAGAAAGCCTCGAACAAATGCAGGTAGAAATTGATGAATTCACAAAAGACGGAAAGAGGAAAGAGGAAAGAGGAATAAATGTCGAAGACACCAATCCTTTCTCAGCGCTCTTTTCGTTCTTCAAAAACGAAAAGGAAAAAGATAAAAAAGAAG
>JAHFLI010000136.1 GCA_023255615.1 Candidatus Woesearchaeota archaeon | reverse complement strand
TAATATGATTTTATTTCTTCTAAAGCAGCGTCACTTAATACCGGCCGTATTTTTTGTTTTGCATAGGCAACATATTTTTTCAGCAACAGGGGCGCAATAATCGGATGTAATGCATCAGGATTTTGATGCAATCCCAAAATGTGAGAAGTTAAGCGTTCATATCTCTCCTTATTTGGTAAATCTTTAATCGGAAATATCAAATCAAATCTGTTGATCAATGTTGGTGGTAAATTTATCTGATCAGCAATCATTTTGTACGGATCAAATCGTCCATATTGAGGATTTGCTGCTGCAAGAACGGTGGTGCGTGCAATTAACGTGGCCTGAATATTTGCCTTTGAAATCGAAACAGTTTGATTTTCAAGTGCTTCATGCATTGCAGCAGTATCTTCCGGATTCATCTTATCCATTTCATCGATGCAACACAATCCATCTGATGCAAGGACCATTGCGCCCGCTTCTAAGGACCATCCTCTCAAAAATTCGTCTTTCACAACAGTTGCAGTATTATGGACAAGAACTCCATCAACAATAAAATTGTGAGAATCATCCACCGTTAAATCATAGACGAAATTAAATAGTGGCTTCTTTATATTTATTCTTCTTATTTTTTCCCAGTAGATATCTCCATTAACGAGCTTTTTAATTTCATTGATGTCTTTGTTTTCAATTCGCAAAGAATCAATAATTTTTTTTACATACTCTCGTGATAAGTTTTTGTTATATTTCCATTTTCCAATGGGAATGTCATATTTTTTACATAACTGTTCTAATCGCGAAGATATCCCTGGAATGATATCACTATTAGTGTGGGATTTCTTTTTCTTAGAAATAATCTCATTGAGCATTGTTCTTTTATTCGGATGACGAAGAGGAATATGCATAGAAAACTTTGTAATCTCCTCGATTCCAAAAACTGTCACCACATACCTTTCATATTTTCCCTTAATCTTTCCTTGTGTTGGTGGCCGTTTTCTTAACCATGCATGAATCCCAAATCGGAGCAATATCAATTGGAGTTGTTTAGCCAAGATGCTGCTACATGTACAAAATTCTATGGTGTCAGATCCAGTATCTCGAGAAGAGACCGAACCATCTGTATCATATATTCCAGCGATAAATTGGCTTATGAGATCATTTGAAAGTTTAAGTAGCTCTTCGGACATTGCTATCCGATGAGATTTAGGCGAGGCAGGGATACCGAGACCAAAGAAAATTTCTGCAATCAGTTTCGAATGGATGCGAGATGAAAGTGGTCTCTGTTGATTCCCTTTTTGAACATTGATTTTGACAGTAAACTGATCATGCATAGTTTTTTGGAAGATATGATGGAGGAAATCATTTTTGTTCGAGAATCGTATACTATATGTTTCACCTGACAATCGAATATCTCCATCCCCAGCAATAAGACCTGCGACATAGAGAAGATCCTTATTGATATATTCCGGTAAAGTATGATTTTTCCCATTATAAAGGCTTACTTTGTTTATTTTACTCTTGTATTCCGTCCCTGCAACGGTGCATAATTTTTTTAGATCATTCAATTTAATATTCCCTCTGGCTTGGGTATTCACCCAATTCCAATATAATCTGTCTTCTTTGATGTTTAATGCTCTTGCAGCTGATCGGACATTGCCATACTTTTTACTTAATGAATGCACTATTTCTCTCACGAATGCCTTTATTCCATGAACAACGGGGTTACTTTTTATGAGATCAAAAGTTGATAGCTGGGTTACTTTTCCCTCGATGGTTCTTCGCGGAGTTGCGATAGATTGGCCTTCGTATAATTGTGAACTCTTTTGCCAACAAGGATATCCATCAATAATAGTAAATAGTTGGGTGTTCGGAGTCACTTCGACTATTTTTCCGCTTGATAGCGTTACTTCGATCATGTGTTCAGGAGCACGGAGTTTCCATATTGTTGCAGGATGTTTGCTTTGTATGATAAAATCATGAGACATACTTTGAATGTTGATGTCCTGAATATTATCTTGCTTCCACACTCCCTGGACATATTCTTGAGGAGACGTCATTCTATTTTCAACAACGTCTTCAATTTTAGAAATGCTCCCTGGATTTGTGATTACCCAACTATTTGGACTTACACATAACCCTGCTGCACTAATCCCCTTTCCAGAAATGTACCGTCCTTTTGGCGCAATACGATGTACTGCTTTGAGCATCGCAGATTTTGCAGCTCCAGGATCTCCAATCAATAAAACATGCATATCTCCTCTGCTTACTACTCCATCACTTCTCGTTTTTTGTAATCCGCCAATCATTTGTAATACAAGCGCCTGTTTAATTTTTTCATATCCAAAAATAGAGGGAGCAATTGAATCAGACAGTTTCTGCAGCACGTCTACATCATGAGACAGTTCAAGAATTTGTTTTTCTTCTTCTGGATTAATGTCCACTTCAATAAATGTTTCTTCAATAGGAATAATATTATTTGCTTCCACATAGAGATCAAACTTTACCGACCGAACTCCTGTCCGTTGGATGATGGGAATTTCCTTGACATACCCGATCACCTGAATCTTTGATCCGGGATTTGTTTTTCGTTCTGACAATGGTGAGACTAAATCATCTTTGAGGAAGACATTCATCCGTTTTGGTTGCTCTCCTCCTTGCAATCTTTCTGGAGATTCTTCAAGAACGAGACCTTGCGCATCAACAAGTTCTTTACTCATTAAGGTAAATTTTCCTTTTCTCCCACAACTACACATACTCGGTTCTCGGAACGATTGATCGAGCTGAAGGACATTAATCACATTTCCACACGAAGGACATTCAAATTTTGCTGCAGTAACTTGTGGTCGTACATCTGATTTTTGTCGGACAATTCCTTCAAGAGAATATAATTTGTTGAGATTCACACTTCGAACATTCCTGATCATCATATACTGAGATTCAACGAGATGAGCCAAACGAATCTTTACTTTAGATGCATTTTCCAAATCCATTTCAGCAATCGCCAGTTCAGCCGCTTTAATGACCTCTTCGGGACTCTCTAATAAGTCATCAGCCAACTCATGCTCAAAGACTGCAAGCTTAGAAAAATCAAGTTCTATCCATAACTTTCCTGCACGAAGATGATCAAGTAACTGATCTAAGTAAAATTGTTCAATAAATTCCCTGAACTTTTTAATCTGAGCCGCTGCTTCCATTCGCCATACCTCTTTCTACTCGTTTCCGAAAATCCTTCAGACACCTCCGAGAAAAATGAAAAAATTATTTGACTTTCTTTAAGTTTTCAATCAGCATATCCAATGCGATATGAACTTCTTTTTCTGATTTTGTTCCTGTGCACACAACCTTTCCATTACTGAACAGCAAAAAAGTTGCTTTTGCTTCTTTTAATTTATAGACTAATCCAGGAAATTGTTCTGGTTCGTATTCAGTATTTTCCAGCTTCATGGCAAGGACATTCAAATTCAAATCCATTCCAACCGAACCAGAAGCAACAATATTCTGAATGGTAATTTCTGGCTTAATCGTGATTTTAATGTTAATTTTTTCCAATGATTTAATTATTTTTTTAACGGCTTCTTCCACCTTATCCATGGACCGCGCACCAGTGCACACAACCTTTCCTGATGAGAAAATAAGTGCTGAGGT
>JAHFLI010000135.1 GCA_023255615.1 Candidatus Woesearchaeota archaeon | reverse complement strand
AAGACGTTGCTAAAATTCTGAAGGATCATGACATTGAGGTAAGAGAAACGAAGCCAAAAGAGAAGATGCAACGGCCGAAGAGAATACCCGGCGCGGGGGAAAAGAAAGAAACAGTGAAGAAAGAAAAGAAAGCCCCTAAGAAAAAAGCCGACAAGAAGAAATAATTTTTCCTATGACTTCTTCAAGTTTAGAATTGAGACCTCTCGTCAAACAATATGTTGCGGAACGAGTTATCCCTAATTCCCCTCGTTATCGACCACTGCTGCGGACGATGTCAGGATTATTAGGTCTTGTAGAGGGAACAATAGGGACATTATTTGCGAGATCTTCGAACAAACGGCCTTTATCATAACCCATTGCAGAATCCCTCTACATCAGAAGAAGCGGAAAACAGAAATTTATATCGACTTTCTGTTTTATTGTATCTATTGGGCACTTCTGAAGATGAAGACATCATTGCTCGTGTTCGTTCGGTTCATAATGCGAATGATGAAGTTCATTTTGTCTTTCCACCAGAGGGAGATCAATTTGGACGAGCGAAAGAAGATCTCGAATTGAGAATTGCAGCCATGGAATAATTGTTTAATTTTAAATTCTTGAATTATGGACCTGGACCCCACACATCATTTACGGCTTCAAATGTTCCGACATTTTTTAGATATCGGGCATCTCCAGTTTCTCTAAATCTATTAAATAACCATTGGTCAGTATCATGATAAAATACCTTTTCTTCTGGAGCCAATGATGCGAGAAAAAGAGCATAGTCTACATGATGTATCTTTTCTGTCAATGGTTTTATTGCAGGAAGAGCTACTAAAACTGAAGCTGCTATAGCCAATATCACTTTTGCTATTTGTTTTCTTGTATCTCCTTGTGCAAACTGATCGAATAATGAAATTCTCACTTTGTATGCTCGATCTGAAGCGTCAATGGCAACACCTAATTTTTCTTCATTAGTAATTAATCGTTCAAGAATGGGGTGAAATGAATCTGTATGAGAATCAATACCCCCACTTGATCCACCAACTTGATCATGTTGAAAATGAGGAAAGTAAAATCTTGATCTTTCTGGGGTAAGTCCAAATCTTTTCTCAAGTTCAGGAACAACGTGACGGTATTCTTCTGCTACTAAGATTTCTCCAGCCATGCGCAATGCAGCCATGACTCGTAAATCATAATCCGAATCTGATGAATATGCAACGAGTTCATTTAATCGATTAATTACCTTGAGGGTACTTTTTGAAGCTCGTCTTGAAAGAATTTTTTCTATTGGAACTCCAATGTATTGGAGGTCTGCAATAAGATCTTCTCGATGCGAAGGAGCATTTTGCGGGGTTTCATCTAATGTTATTTTTCTGAGGAGAGACCTCGCCTCTGGATCCGTTAAACCATTTATTGCGCGATCATACCATCTCACAAAATTTTCAGAAACAACATACCTTTCTGTGAGATATCGACGGATATCAGTATCAGATTGCTCACTAAAAAGACGAAAAAAAGGATGTTGGTGGAAGGCGGCAACTAATCCAGCTTCGTGATCGTACAGTTTTGTGACGAGACTCATCCTTTTTACTCACGGTTTGATATTTATAAACCTTTTGGTATATTACTACTAATAAGTAACTATTTATTATTTGAAATAATTTTTATCATATCTGCTATTTTTTCGGATTTTCATTCTTTTTTGAAAAAATTAACGAGAAACACAAAATAAAAAAAATGCTAGCGAATTATCATTTAGATATCATTTTAAACAACTCACTGAGATTTAATTCCATGGCACAGACGGGAACTTCAACACCAAAATTTTCAAGAACTTGGGGGTGTATTTCACCAAGAATTCCGATACTCTTTCCTTTTACGTTGACTTCAGCAATTCTGCCAGGAATAAATGAAGAGTTTTCGATATCGACACATTCACCTGAAATACCGAGAGCTCGTAACAATGCGTCAAGATATTGTCGTATCTCTGTGTATTCTGCTTTGTGATGTGCAGACACCAGAGCAATCACTTCATGATCCTCTATGTTTTCTCCTTTTCTTGTGGTTACTAATCCCTGCTCGAATATTTTTTGTGGATATTCTGCGTGTTTATTTTTGGAGAGAACATCCATGAGAATAGGAAGCAGAGATGATCGAACAACGGAAAACGATTCTGACATTGGAGAACTGATCTCAACAGTGCCTGAATCTTTATTGTTCATTTTTTCATAGAGGAGGTTCTTGTTTGTAAGAATAGGACTAAAAATTTCCTGACATCCAAAACCGACGATCAGATCGCGGATATTATCAATCAATGAAACAATTGTCCGAGATTGACCTCTTGTATAGGTTGTCAATGATGCTGGTGTAATATTCATAAAATTAAAACCAATGGCAACATCTTCTATGATATCGATAGGATGCATAATATCTCGACGAAAATCAGGAATATGGATTTTTCCTTTGTTGACACTATAGCGCATGCGCTCAAGACATTTTTTACATTCTGCTTCACTGATCTCAATACCTAACACTCTTTTTACTTCTTCGAGCGAAAGAGAAAATGAATCGTTGAATTCCAACGGAAATCGAATGGTTTTGTCACCATATTCGACGTCAACACCATACAATTCGCATCCGCGTTCTTGCAATGCGAAGGCGAAAATATTTAATGTGAGTTGAATCGTTTCAAGGTCAGTTCCTGTTGCTTCAATAAAGAGGTGTTCATCTCCGATTTCAATTTTTCCCGTGAAGTTTGAGTTAATAATCGGTGGAAAACTTAAAACTTCTTTTTTGTCATCAACGAGAAGAGGATATTTTTTGAAACCTTGCAGCAGGGTTGCATATTCTTTTCCCTTGGGATGATCTTCGATGATCTCCTGCTGAGTCATTTCACGTTTGAATTCGAGCGGAACGAATTTTACCGATTCAGGATCGGTCGCTTTGTAATGGATGGGCCAGGTTATTTTATCGTATGAATAGATCCCCACAGCAACTTTTTTTCGTTTTCTTCCATAATTTTCGCAGATTTTTTCTTGAAGTTGAATAAGCTGTTTGATCAAATAATCATCAATTTTATGCCCTTTCGCAACAAAGCCGCCAATGAATGGACGTATAGAAGACACGGATTTGTCGACTATTATTTTGTAATTTCCTTTATTTATTTTTAACGATGGGCATCCTTTTTCACTTCCAAGAATGCCTTTTAACAAAAATGCAAATCCTTCAACGCTCCAGAGATACGGAAGATTGGTATCACCAAAATCAATTTTGACTTCGTCCGTTTCTTTATCGTATCCTTCAACATCTCCCTTTGCATATGGTGCGTACTCTTCAAGATGTTCAAGCGTTATCTTTTTTCCAACAAGGTGCTGGAGATCTTTGAGCGAAAAGGAAATGGTTGGCATTACCTCACCTTCGCTGTTCTCAGGAATTTAAGATCATGAGAAAAGAGATTCCGAATATCATTTAATCCGAGATTAAACATCGCGAGACGATCGATTCCAATGCCACATGCAATAACAGGAACATGTACTCCTAAAGGTTTTAACATTTCTGGACGAAAAATTCCAGATCCGCCCAATTCAATCCATCCCAGTTCTCGATGTTTTGCATGCAGTTCTGCACTGGGCTCAGTACAGGG